>NZ_JBHVFF010000004.1:0-82424 GCF_042801895.1 Streptomyces sp. NPDC057543
CCGCCGCAGCGTCGATGCGGCGGAGCCCCCGGCCTGTACCAGTGGCCTGTCGGACGGACGAACGGCTCTGGTACGTAGTCGGTGGTGACGGCAGGTGACGGATGCCGTCGACGTCATATGCGAGATGTCAACGTCCCTGTGGCAACGGCGCCTTCAGGGCTGTCGGCACTGGCCATCGATGATGTGGCGGACGACGGCGAGGCCCCGCGCCATGACGTGCCTCGCTCACGCCCGATTCCGGAGTTCACCGACCACCACCCAGCGCTACCGCCACCCGGATATACAAGGTCATACCCTCCTTGCGCAGCCCGGGCGGGCGGCGATCAGGCAGGACGGCAAACCGGAGCGCTTCACGGAGTGGCCTGGCGGCAGAGCTGTGACATACGAGGGGCGACCAATTGAACAGCCCCAGCCTGGGCGACCCGAAAGACCGGTGGGGAGGAGGCCGGCGAGGCGGTGTCAGTCGCGGGGTGCCGGCGCGACCGGCCCAAGGTCGGGCGCGGACCGCAGTTCCACGGCCAGTGACACGGCGGCCCCGGCAAGGTCCAGCACCAGAACTTCGTTGTCGCCCGCCTGCCACAGGGGCGCCGGGGCGTAAAGGGTGCGCTGGGGGCCCCTCTCCGTCCGCAGGCGGCCGAGTAGGAAGCCGTTGAGCCAGACCAGGGTGCGGTCGCTGCCCGGGACGGCGAGGAAGGCGTCCGCGTATTCGGGCAACTCGACGACGGCCCGGTGGAAGGCGGGGCCATCGCCGGTCCCGGCGGCCGGGGCGGCGGGCAGTGCGGCCAGGTCGTCGAGAGGCAACACGCGGATGTCCCAGCCGAACAGGTGCTGGTAGTCCAGGCGCACGCCGGCGACCAGGCCCTTGCGGTCGACCAGGTGGGGGCCGTAGTTGACCCTGCCGAAGGGCTCGACGAGGATCTCCAGCTCCGCGCCGCCCGCGGGGATGTCCAGTTCTATGGTCGGGGACGGGTCGTCGCGTTCGAGCACGCCGACCAGTCGCCCGTCGAGGAAGACCTGCGCCAGGTCCCGGATGCCGTCGACGGTCAGCGTTGCCGGGCCGCCGGGCCCAGTGATGCGGTGCTGGTAGTGGACGAGCCCCTGATGGTGGCCGAGCTTCTCCATCGGTTCGGGTGCGGGGCGGTGCGTCGCGACGGAGAGCAGCTCCAGGCTTTCCCTCAGAGCTGCTACCCGGGTGGCGGGGACGGTCTGGGCGTCGACCCGCGCCGGCTGTACGGGCGGCTCCCCGGCCGGCAGCTGCACGTAGCGGCCGATGATCTCGCGGAAGGCATGGAACTTCTCGGTCAGTTCACCGGCCTCTCCGATCGGCGCGTCATAGTCGTAGCTGGTGACCGTGGGCATGTAGCCGGGGTCGGCGAGGGTCTTGCCAGTGTGGTTGGCGCCGGCCCACCAACCGAAGTTGGTCCCGCCGTGGCCCATGTAAATGTTGACCGATCCCCCTGCGGCGAGGATCCCGTCGAGCGCCTCGGCGGCGTCCGTACTGTCTCGTACGTGGTGGGGGTCGCCGAAGTGGTCGAACCAGCCGTTCCAGAACTCCATGCACATGAGCGGGGCGTCGGGCTGGAACTTGGCGAGGGCGTCGAAGGCCTCCGCCGGGCTCGAGCCGAAGTTGGCGGTGGCCAGCACGCCCGGGAGGGTGCCGCCGGCAAGCATGCGCGCTTCCGGGCCGTCGGAGGTGAACAGCAGGCAGTCGATGCCCCGCGCGAGCAGGCCGTCCTTGAGGTGCTCCAGATAGGTAGCGTCGTTTCCGTAGCTGCCGTACTCGTTCTCGACCTGGACGGCGACGACCGGGCCACCGCGCGAGACCTGGAGTTCGGCGAGCACCGGAATCAGCTGGTCGAACCACCGGTCGACCGCGGCCAGGTAGGCGGGGTCGGAGGTGCGCAGTCGCATGGAATCGTCGGCGAGCAACCAGGCCGGGAGTCCGCCCAGGTCCCATTCGGCGCAGATATAAGGGCCGGGGCGGACGATGACGTCGAGGCCGAGCGCGTCGGCCTCGCGGATGAAGCCGGCGACATCGTGCCAGCCGTCGAAGCGGGCCGGGCCGGGGGTGGGCTGGTGGAAGTTCCAGGCGATGTAGAGCTCGATGGTGTTGCAGCCCATGGCCTGAAGGCGCTGCAGTCGGTCGCGCCAGAGCCCGGGGTGGATGCGGAAGTAGTGCACTGCGGCAGAGACCACGCGGTGCTCGCGGCCACCGCGCAGGAAGCGGTGGCCGTCGACGGTCAGGGCGGGTCGCGTGCTCATACGTGGCTGCTTTCGGTCGTCATTGTTGGCATGCGGGCGCAGGACACCATGTGGGGCGGTGGTCCCCGGTGTCCGTTCGGCCACAGGGGTGTCAGCGGGCCGTCACAGGTGGCTCCACTGCTGGTTGGTGCCGCCGGTGCAGCTCCAGATCTCCGGCAGGGCTTCCGCGACCTGGTGGTCGCGGTGGCGGCCGGCGGTCGCCTGGGTGATGCCGAGAAGACGTATTGACGTGCCGAGCGGCGCGACGCAGGTTGTCCGCGCTCGAGGCCTTGGCATGGCTGAACCCATCTGACGCGGGCGGTTACTTGACGGCGCCGGCGGTGAGACCACTGCGCCAGAAGCGCTGCAGTGCGACAAAGGCGACGAGCAGCGGAACCAGTGAGACGAACGCTCCGGTGATCGGGAGCATCGGCGGGACGCCGTTCGCGAACTCCGAGCGCCACTGGACCAGGCCGACGGTGACCGGCATCTTCGAAGCGTCGTTGAGCAGGAGCGCGGGCAGCAGGTAGTTGTTCCAGACGCTGACGAACTGGAACAAGAAGATCGTCACCAAGGCCGGGGCCATGACCGGCAACGCGACGCGGAAAAAGGCCCGCTGCTCACCGGCGCCGTCGATGCGCGCCGCCTCCAGCAGTTCGTCGGGGACGGAAGCCGAGGCGTAGATGCGCGAGAGGTATACGCCGAAGGGGCTTACGAAGCTGGGGAGCAGGACGGCCCAGTATGTGTCGGTGAGATGCAGGTGGGCCAGCATCAGGAACAGTGGCAGGGCAAACATCGGCGCAGGGATCAGGACCGAGGCCAGGACCACGTTGAAGATCGTCTCGCGGCCGCGGAACCGGTACTTCGCCAGGGCGAAGCCGGCCATGACGGACAGCAGCGTGCTGGCCGCGGCGCCGACCAGGCTGTACAGCGCGCTGTTGGCCAGCCAGGAGGAGAAGATCCCGCCCTGGAAGGAGAAGACGCGGCCGAGGTTCGTACCGAGGTCGAAGTGGGAGAACCAGAGCGGGCTGCCCTGGTAGAGGGACCCCTCGCCCTTGGTTGCCGAGACGAACAGCCACCACAGCGGGATGAGGGTGTACAGGGCCATCAGGCCGAGCAGGGCGTTGACGACCAGGCGGCCGGTGAGCGGGCTGCGAGTGTTGGTCACGCGTCGGCCGTCCTTCGTTGAGTGAACTTCAGGAGCCCGAAGGACAGGAGCAGCGTCACGAGAGCCAGCAGGACCGATTCGGCAGCGGCGAGGTGCTGGTCCGCCTGGGAGGCGGTGAGCGTGGTGTTCATGATCGGGCTGAACTTGTTGGAGGCTCCGGGGATGCGGGCGGCCGCGAGCACGGCCGGCTCGGTGTAGAGCTGGGCGGTGCCGATGATGGAGAACACCGTGGTGAGGACCAGGGCGGGCCGCACCATCGGGATCTTGACGTACCAGGCCAGGCGCCAGCCGGTGCAGTTGTCGAGGGTCGCCGCCTCGATCACTTCGCCGGGCACGGCCTGCAGCGCCGAGTAGATGATCAGCATGTTGTAGCCGGTCCAGCCCCAGGTGATCATGTTGCCGATCGATACCGGGATCCATCCGGGCGACAGGAAGTCGGTGTGGATGCCGATCGCCGACAGCGGCCCGGTGAACGGCGAGAGGTCCTTGACCAGCAGGAACGACCACATCACCGCAGCGATCGCGCCGGGCAGTGCGTAGGGCAGGAAGAAGGTCAGCCGGAAGGTCTTCTTGAACCGCGCCGAGCGTGAGTCCAGTAGCAGTGCGAGGGCCAGTGCCAGCCCGAGCATCACCGGCACCTGGATGACACCGAGCGATGCCACCCGGGTGAGCGAGGCGATGAAGTCGCCGTCGTGCAGCGCATCGGAGAAGTTACTGAATCCCGCGAACCGTGTGGTCTGCGCACCGCCGAACAGGCCCTGGCGATCGACTGTGTAGAAGCTCTGATAGATCGCGTAGCCGATGGGCGCGAGCATCATCGCGGTGAACAGGAGGCCGAAGGGAACCAGGAACCCGGCGGCGTTCAGTGCGGTCCGGCGACGGTGGCGGCGGCTTGGCCCTCCCACCACGCGTACGGGCGCGGGTGTCGGCGGTGATGCTGTCTGGGTGCTCATGGTGTCGTTCCTCGCGCGATTGCGGTATAAGGGGCCGGGCTCCGCGTTGCCGCACCCACAAGCGGCACCGCGAAACCTTCGGGCGACCTGACGTCCACTCGAAATCAGCCGCCGGTAACGGAGAGCCCCAGGCTCTTGATCTTCTCGACCGTCTTCTGCTGGACCGTGGTCGTGGCCCGGGTGTAGCCGCCCTTGCCGATCGCGTCCGAGTAGTCCGCCTCGACCTGCCCGAACGTCGGCCCGACCACCCAGCTGGTGGGGGTGTTCGCCGCGGACTGTTTGAAGACGTCGTAGATCTTCTGTCCGCCGAAGTAGGGGTCTCCCTGGGACAGCAGTGGGTTGTCCAGACCGGCCTTCGACGCCGGGTACAGGCCGCCGACCTTGATACCGGTGCTGACCGCGTCCGGGTCGCTGGACAGGAACGCGGCGAACTGCTCGGCCTGCTTGGGCGTCTTGCAGCCGGTCAGGACGGAGGTGGCGGAGCCGCCGGAGTTCGCGCTGGTCCGGTCGCCTGCGGTCCAGGTCGGCATCGGGGCCACGGCCCACTTGCCGGCGAGGTCCTTGAGGTCCCCCTTGATGCCCGGGACGGCCCAGGCGGCGTTGACGAAGGTCATGACCTTGCCGGCCTCCGACGCCTTGTCGAAGGTCGGGTCCCAGGCGTTGCCGTTGTTCATCACCGCCTTCTTGTCCTTCAGGTCCTGCCAGTACTTGGCGACCTGTCGCGTGCCGGGGTTGTCGATGGAGACCTGCCAGGATTCGCCCTTCGTGCCGAACCAGGACTTGCCGGTCTGCCAGGTCAAGGCGGCCATGTCGTAGGCATCCTGGGGCGCGGTGCCAAAGGCCACGCTCGAGTCGGCCGCGTGGACCTCGGCGGCGTCGGCTGCGTACTCGTTCCAGGTCGCGGGCGGCTTGGCGATGCCGAACTTCTTGAACAGGTCGGTGCGGTAGTACAGGGCCATCGGCCCGGTGTCGACGGGGATGCCGTACACCTTGCCGCCGGCCGAGGACGCCGCGACGGTCCAGTCCAGGTACTTGCCGGTGTCACCCGAGGCGTACGGGGTGATGTCCATCAGCGCGTTCTTGACCAGCATCGACGGGATGTCGTTGTAGGTGACCTGCGCGAGGCACGGTGCCTTGCCCGCGGTGAGCGCGTTGGTCATCTGGTCGTAGCCGCCTTTGGCGCCCGACGGGATCTGCTTGAACGTGACCTTTGTGTCCGGGTGGGCACGGTTCCACTGGTCAGTGATCTTGTCGTAGCCCGGGGCCCAGCCCCAGAACTCCATCGACACCGGTCCGGCCTTGGTGTGACCGCCGGAGGTCCCGGACGAGTCGGAGCCGGAACATCCGGTCCCCAGCAGGGCGACGGAGAGGATTGCCGCACCAGCGGCGGATCTGGAGGAGAACTTACGCATGGCTTCCTCATTCGACATTTTACGAAGACGGCTGGACGGGAGAGGAACGCAATTCGGGTGAGGCCTCGAATAGCCCGCTCGGGAATTATGGTGAATTATTAGGCCTGGCGCGACGGGGAGGTCAATACTCTGCGAGCATTTTTCCGGAATCCTCGGCAACACTGATCCAAGACAGGTTTAATCGCCCCGCCGCTCGCCCTGCAGATTCAGGGAACGACGGGATGCATTTCGACATACGGAGAAAGTCGGCCAAACACCGACAGCAATAAAACCGAGAAAGTGAAACCCGGTAAACCCAGGGACTGAAATCCGATAATCCAAGGGGGCGAGAACAGAATCTCGGTCCCTATTTGAATCCGGGCGGCAACGGACCTCGCCGCAGCGGTTCGCGTTTTTTCCGATCAGGCCAAACGGGCACGGACGCTCTCCCTGATGGCCAGACATGCCGCACCTCGTGCCCACAGCGTCTCGCTGGCTTCATCGACCTTGATCACGCAGTCGCGGGCCGCTGTGGAGACGGCGTGACGTTCGAGGGCCGCGGTCATGGCCGGCCCGAAGTGCTCATAGGCCACCACACCTTCTCCCGCAATCACGATCAGTCCCGGGTTGAGCAGGTTGCACAGGCACGCCAGTCCGCGTCCGAGGGCGTCGCCGGCCACGGTGAACGCGTCGAGCGCTGCCCGTCGTTCGACCTCCGTCCCCGTCCGCGCGATCTCTGCCACCGCGTCGTAGTCGGCATCGGGCCGGCCGCCGGCCTCACGGAACATGCGCACCACCGCATCGGAGGAGGCCAAGGCCTCTACACAGCCCCGGTTGCCGCAGGCGCAGTCGGGACCATTCGGCTCGATCGGCAGATGACCGAACTCGACGGCCAGTCCACCGGCGCCGGAATGGAGTACTCCATGGAGCATCAGCGCACCGCCGACGCCGCGCCCGACCGAGACCACGGCGAACGAGTCGACCTCCCTTCCCTCTCCGAACCAACGCTCGGCAATGACAAGGGCGTTGACGTCGTTGTTCACCACTACCGGAAGCCCGGTCGCCGCGCTCAGCGGAGCCGCGACGGCTACGTCGGTCCAGCCCAGCCGAACCGCCGAACGACACACGCCGTCCGCCACGTCGACATGGCCGCCCACGCCGACACCGACACCCAGCACCCTCGCATCGGCAATCGACGCCTCCGCGATGAGCCGAGCCGTCAGGTCTGCAGCCACCGAGAGCACATGGGCCGGCTCCAGGGTCTCAAGCACATGCTCCAGGCGGAGCAGCGGACGGGCGCCGAGGTCGGTGAGCACGGCCGCGACGTGCGTGCGCGCGATCTGGATCCCGACGACCAGGTGCTTTTCGGTGTTGACCCGCAGCAGGCGCTGAGGTCGCCCGAGACCGGTCGCGCTCTGCTGCCCGGTCTCGCTCAGATAGCCGTCCTCGATCAGCGGCGTGAGCAGCCGGGTGACCGTGGAGGGCGACAGCCCGAGCCGCTGCGCGATCACCGTTCTCGAGATCGGGCCCGCGGTGAGCACCTGGGCGAAGATCTCGGCTCTTGTCTGATCCGAGACCAGAGGCGTCAAAGCGGACACGTCATCCCTCCCCGTCGCTTCGCTATCACGCTGTTGACGCGAGTGTGGCGAAGATATTTTTGTGTGTCAAGAAAAGAATCCCTGAGAGAAGGGTCCCGCCCTCGGCGGTCGTGGAACGCACCAGGCCCGCGCGAGCACGGCCCGGGGAGCGAGGTCCTCGGCCTGCACGGGGACGATGCCCACCTCGCCGAAGACGTCCTCTACGTGCGCTGCACCCTCTCCGCCATCGACAACGGCCATCTCGCCCCCACCGCACCGAAAACACAGTCGAGCCGCGGCTGGGTCGCGATGTCGCCCCGCGTCGCCGCCGCGCTCCGACATCGGGCACGATCAGCACCCCGAACACGCGCAGACCCCAACAACTGGTCCGCCGGGCCCGTCTTCTGCCGGCCCGACGGCCGCCCCCTCGGGCCACACGTGGCGCTCGACCGACTCCACCAGCTCTCCGAGGAGGCCGGCGTCCCACGGATCGCGGTTCACGACCTGCGACACCTCGCCGCCACGATCACCATCACCGCCGGCGTGCCCCTGACCGTGGCCTCCAAGGCACTCCGGCACTCCACCCTGTCGACCACCGCGAACCTCTACAGCCACCTCACCAGCAAGCAGCCCGCGCAGCCGTCGACCACACCCTCACCGGAGCCGAGCGCACTGGCCGCCGTTCGGACCGGCCAGTGTGGCTGCGACCACCACGCGACCACATCCACCACCTCCGCGAAGCCCTCCACAAGCTCCACTCCCCCACACCGCCCGCCTTCGACACACTGGCGAACCGGCCCCGGTCCGGGCGTGCGATCACACTGCGACCACCACACCCCCGAACGCACGAAAGGCCGCCCTCTCATGGATGAGAGAACGACCTCCGACCTGCGTTTCCGCACAGTCGGGACGACAGGATTTGAACCTGCGACCCCTTGACCCCCAGGAGTGCGAGCCAGGGGAATTTTCCGGATAGGTCACACATTTCACGGACGCAGATCGTGCATGGCGAGGCACACTGTGCGGCACCAGGCATGACCTGTGGTCCCCAACTGGTCCCCAAGCCCGGACCCGGTCGCCCCTGGAGGTCGGTACTGGTCGAGCGACCAGTACCCGACGCGGACGCCGGCGGGCTTCATCTTCGAGATGAAGTCCTTCACCGGCCGCATGACGAAGGGGCGCCGGAACAAGGTCGGGGAATCGCCAGCAAGGGCAGCTCAACTGAACCCCGTCCCCCGCCTGATCCCGGCTCGGAAACAGGCTGCGACCGAGCCCGCCGCGCGCTGACCTCACACAGGCCGGCAACAGGAGCATCCGGACGGGTCCCCACCACCAGCCCCATGCCCCATACGTCCGGGCCTCCATCGACAGCGACCGTGGCGATGCCGAAGGCAGCGCGAGCGAGGCCGACAGCGGACAGTCGCCGACGAGAGCGCTCAGACTGACCAACCGCAGCGCTCAGCCACACTCCCGGCCCCACCCGGGAGGCGCTCAGCCCACGACCCGCTGCAACATGACTCAAACCAGTTCGGGCTGCGTTTCGCGTCGCGGTTCCGGCAGATACGCCGACGCGGCCTACCGGTCCCACAGCTTGGTGGTCCGTACGTAGCCGCAGACCACTGAGGTCATCGCCAGAATGAGCAGCGGCCCGAACACTGTCGAAGTATTCCAGGGAGGACCTGGACGCCGTAGCGGTTGAGCTGAACGCCAGGCCGAGGAAGACGCTCGGCTGGGACAGCCCAGCCAAGCGCTTCTCCGAACTGCTGAAGAACGACCCCAACACTCCCCGTGTTGCGACGATTTGTTGAATCCGCCGATCGGTGGCGGGGCCGCGACCTGTGTGTGCAGGGCCGGCCCCGCACACACAGACCACCACTGACACCAGAGCGGGAGGTCGCACCTGCCCCCGTTTCGGCTCACCTGCCGCGATCCTGTCACTCCCGGTCGAAGAAGAGCCATGTACCGGCGAGGTCCTGCTGGCCCACCCCGGGCTTGGACCAGTCGCAGACACCGTCCCGGAAGATCGCCTTCAGATCCTTGAACTGGCCGTCGGTCACCGGCACTCGGTAGTCGGAGCGGTTCACGGGACGCTTGCGGCACTTGACGATGTCGTTGGCCACATCGGCTCCGGCGACCATCCGCGGCGATGTCCACACCGGGTAGAGCGTGTTGCACTCGGTGTTGTCGATGCCCTCGACCTGGGGCTCCGTGATCTTCTTCGCACCGATGCCGCGGGTCCAGCAGGCGTCCGTGAGACCCTGCGGCTGGTGGCGGACTATCTTCTCGATGGGGGCGTCGTTGCCGGAGTCTCCCTTGATGCCGGTGAGCCACTGGTCCATGTCGGACAGCATCCCCGCGAGAGTGAATCCGTGCCCGCTGGAGCGGGTGAGCATGACCTGGTTGGCGTGGGTGCCGTTGGCCTTGTCCAAGCGCGCCCGGGTGGAGAAGGAATGGAAGCGCATGTGCATGTCGCCGGCCGCCGCGTCGTCCGTGTAGTCGCGGTAGTCGATGATCGGAACGTCGGCGAGGCCGCCACCGCCGTTCAGCATGCGGCCCGTGCGGTAGGCCGTCCGTACCGCCTTGAGATCGGCGACGGTGCGCTCCGCGGCGGGCTTGGCGTCGTCGTCGAGGCCGCCGATGCGCCGGTTCAGGTCGATGAACTGGTCCATGTCGATGGTCCCCTTGTTCAGGGCCTCAAGTCCGTACTGGATACCGGTGTTGTCGAGCGGCCTGCGCGCCTTCCCGGTCTCCGGTACCTCGCCGTAGACGTTCACGGTGTGGCTGTAGACGTCACAGCGGGCACCGTCCTGGTTGGTGTCGGGGTCGTAGCGCTGCCCCTGGGGCAGTTGGGGCGGGCAGAACACCGTGGGGGCGATACGGCCGCTCGCCCTCGCCAGGCTGCCGATGCTCTCCCACTTACCGAACCCGGAGACCGCCCTCTGCTGCTCCTGGGTGAACGCGTCCGGCGCGACTTCCTTGAAGTAGTGGTTCAGGAGCTGGGCGTCGCTGAGCGTCTGAATCGTCCCGAAGCCGACGTCGGGGAAGCTGCAGCCGGAGAGGATGCCGTCCAGCAGACCCGGGTAGTTGTCGGCGATCTGGTGGGTCTGGTACGAGCCGCCGGAGCAGCCGTTTCCGATGGTGAAGGCCGGGTCGCCGTACGTCTCCACGAAGCGTTCCTTGACCATGCTCATGGTCTCGGCGGCCAGCAGGTCGTTGCAGTTGTTGCCGAAGACGTTCAGCGTGGACGATGCGACGCCGTAGCCCTTGCTCAGATACGTGTCGTTCATGATGCCGACGGTGTTGCGGCCCTGGACGTACCAGCCGCCGTTGCAGCCCCCGCCGAAGCCGTAGACGAGGCGCCCGTTCCAGCCCGGCCCACGCTGCAGCGGGTCGGGGGTACCGGCGTTCGGGTCGTGCAGCACGGCCGTCTCGTAGATGCCGCGGTTGATGGTGCCGGTCTCGACGCGGACGATGTACGGCACCTTCTTGCCCGCGCTCGTCGTGGCGGTCGCCAGGTCGGCGGGACGGTCGTTCTCGTCGGGCAGCGGAACGAACTTGCCGGCTGTGGTTCGATACATGTAATCGACGCGGGTCTTGACCGAGCAGTCCTTGTCGATCGGCTGCCCGAGGGTGCCGCCGGTGACCGTCTTGAAATCGGCGGTGTCACAGACGAACGGCTGCTCGTGTGGCCCGGCGAACACCGGCCCCGTGATGGGGTGGTTCTTCAGGGTCAGTTTTCCGGCGTCCGCGCCCTGAGCCCTGGCCGTGAGCCTGTTGTCGCCCTTGGACAGCTCCTTCACCACGCCCATCAGCGCGTTGTCGCCGGACGGCCGGAAGCTCGAGGTCACGTCCCGGCCCTCCACCTCGACCCGGACTTTGTCGGCCGCTATGGAGACGGGCACCTCGACACGTATCAGGGCGTCGTCTCCCGATACCGTGCCGGGCCGCGACGACACGGCCGTCACCTGCAGCTTCTGGCGTTCCTGGCTGCCGGCCGGCGTCGCCGACGCGCCTACCAGCACGCCCATCAACGCTATGCCGGCAAGGCCCAGTTCGACCGGCCTCGTGGCTCCTGTGAACGACACGACGGAACTCGCCTCACTTTCTGGAGTCGGAATTCGTGCTCAGTGTGCAGACGCGGGTTGTGGGCCCGCCGGGACGGTGATGCGGATGTCCCGTTGTCATGGTGTGCGGCTTCCCGGCCAGTAACCGGAAGGCACCCGCTTCTTGTCCGGCGTCACGTTCGGTACCGGAGGGGACACAAAGGGTGTGCGCGGCTTTCGATTCCGCAGGGCGGCCCGCGCGGCCGACCGGCCCTGCCCGGCTACCAGTTGGTGAACGCCCCGTCCGCCGTGCGCAGGTGCGGGCGCTCGGCCGCCGCGGCCTGGTACCGGCGCGCCGCCTCCCGGTCGATGTCGACGCCGATGCCGGGCAGTTCGCTCAGCTCCACCCGCCCCGGCAGGATCGTCGGCCGCGCGGTGAAGAGGGCGGCGATGGCCGGATCGGGATCGGTCTGGTGCTCCTGGATCGCCACATTGGGGCAGGCGAGGTTGAGTTGGAGCGAGGAAGCGGCGGTGACCGGGCCGAGCGGGTTGTGGGTGGCGAGCTTGATGTGGTGGGTCTCCGCCATCGCCGCGATCTTCTTCGCCTCGGTCAGGCCCGCGGCCACCCCGACGTCCACGCGTGCGTAATCGATGAGGTCGTCCTCGATGAGTGTCCTGAACTCCCATTTGGAGCCGTACTGCTCACCTGCGGCCAGTGGTACGCCGGTGCGGGCCCGCAGCATGCGATAGCTGTCCGGGTTCTCACAGCGCAGCGGGTCCTCGACGAAGTACGGGCGGGCCGCCTCGATCTCCCGGCACAGGGTCAGCGCCTCCGGCGGATCCAGGCGCGTATGAATGTCGAGGATCAGCTCCACCTCGTCGCCGACCGCGTCCCGCACCTGGTGGAAGAGGTCGACCGAGTCGCGCAGGCAGCGGCGGGCGTCGAGCGTGCCGTCGGCGTCGTGCGGCGAGGCGAACCGCAGATGGAGCCAACCCTCGGCCACCAGGTCGCGGCAGCGGTCCAGGAACCACGCGCGGTCGTGGTAGCCGTCGCCGACATGCATATAGGCGGGTACGTGATCACGCACCCGGCCCCCGAGGAGTTCATGCACCGGTACGCCGAGCGCCTTGCCGCGGATGTCCCAAAGCGCCACGTCCACCGCTGCGATGGCGGCGCCGAGTATGCGGTCGGCGGGGAAGAACCCGCGCCGGAACATCACCTGCCAGAGGTGCTCGATCCGTCGCGGGTCCTCGCCGACGATCAGCTCCGCGAGGTGCTCGAGACCGCCCGCGACCGCCCGCTGGCGCGACCTGATGCCGACCTCGCCCAGGCCGTGGATGCCCTCGTCGGTGTCGACCACGACCAGCATCATGCTGTCGCCGTGGTCGGGGAGAGTCAGCACTTCCAGGCCGGTGATCTTCATTCCACTCCTCTATGAAAACGTTCCCGCAATTTCAGTGCCGTTCTTGAGAACACATCATCGACAGCAGTCGAGGCGAAGCGCAAGACCCGTGCATCCAGAAGGACTTCCTCGATGAAATAGTCCTGACACACGTCTTGACACGTCATGGGAACGTTCGCAAACATCAACCGCATTCGCAGGATCCAGATGCGAGACGACCGGGGTCCCCCCGGCTCAAGACGACGAGGAGGCCGTCCGTGGCAGTCACGATCCGGGAGGTGGCGAGCACCGCGGGCGTCTCGGTGTCGACGGTGTCCCGTGCGTTCACCGCACCCGACCAGGTGCAGCCGACGACGCGGCAGCGCATCCTCGACGCCGCGGCCAAGCTCGGCTACTCCCCCAACCCGGCAGCCCGTTCACTGCGCGGCGGCGGCACCGGAACACTCGGCCTGATCGTCCCGGACATCGCCAACCCGTTCTTCCCGCCGATCATCAAGGCGATGCAGGCCCGTGCCCGGCACCTGGGCTACACGGTCCTGGTCGCCGACAGCGACGAGCGCGAGGCGGACGAGCTGGCCGCCATCGCGGCCGTATCGAAGCGGGTCGACGGCCTGATCCTGTGGGCCTCCACCCTCACCGAGGGCCGACTCCATGAACTCGCGGGCCGGATGCCGCTGGTGGTGGTGAACCGTCATGTGCCGGGCATCCCCGAGGTCCGGATCTCACTGTCCGCGGGCATCGCACAGGCCGCCGAGCAGTTGAAGGCGTACGGCCATCGGCGCTGCGTCTTCATCAACGCGTCCCGCGCCGAGCTGAGCCGCGGCAAGTCCATCCAGGAGTCCTTCGAAGCGCTCGACCTCTCCCTGTCCGAGCTCGGCCCGTACGAGCCGCGGTTCGAGACGGGCGTGCATGCCGCCACCCTCGTCGCCGCCCACGACGCGACGGCCGTGATCGCCCACAACGACCTGGTCGCCCTCGGCGTGCTGCACCAGATGGCCAACCTCGGCGTGAGCGTGCCGCGCGACGTCAGCGTCATCGGCATCGACGACACGCTGCTCGCCTCCGTCTCCACCCCCAGCCTCACCACGATCAGGATCGACCCCGAAGAGATCGCCACGCGCGCGGGGGACCTCCTGATCGAGACGATCGCGAACACAACAGGCCGTGCTGGACAAGGACGTGAAGTCACTTCCCCCTTCGTGGAGATCGGCTCCCGCCTGATCCCCCGCGCCTCGACGGGCCCCGCACCCGCCCACTGATCCACAGCGCACACCACCACAACGAGCAAAGCACCGCACTACGCCGCACCAAGCCCACTCCTGCCCTTCTTGGAGCCGTTATGCCCAGAAACTCCCGCTGCGCGGCCATACTTGGCTGCATGGCGCTGACCGCGACCCTCGCGGGCTGTTCCTCCCTCACCCCGAGCAGTGCCGGCGGGGACGGCGATCTCGTGCTGCGGGTGCAGGGCATGCCGCCGGCCACCGACAAGCCGGGGGTCGCCCTGTTCAAGAAGCAGGTGGCCGACTTCGAGAAGGCCAACCCGGGCATCAAGGTCAAGGGTTCGACCACGGTCTTCGACCCGCTGACGTTCTCCGCGAAGCTGTCCGGCGGCAATGTCGAGGAAGTCATCAAGGTGCCGCTGACCGAGCCGCAGCGGCTCATCCAGCAGAAGCAGGTGCAGCCGATCACGGGGCAGCTGAAGGAGTGGAAGCACTTCAAGGAGTTCAACCCTCAGGTCCTCCAGCCGCTCACCGACAGCGCCGGCGACGTGTACGGCGTGCCGCAGAATCCGTACGCCCAGGGCCTGGTCTACAACCGCGAGCTCTTCGAGAAGGCCGGCCTCGACCCGGACAGACCGCCGACCACCTGGGCGGAAGTCCGCACAGCCGCCAAGAGGATCAGCGACAGTACCGGCAAGGCGGGCTTCCTCCACGAGTCCAAGGACAACCAGGGCGGCTGGCAGCTGACGATGCTGTCGTACGCCTTCGGTGGCGAGCTGGAGAAGGAGCAGGGTGGCACGTACACCGCCACGCTCACCGGGGAGCCGACGAAGAAGGCATTGCGGCTGCTCAAGGACATGCGCTGGAAGGACGATTCGCTCGGCAAAACCCTGCTCAACAATCAGAACGACGTGATCAAGCAGTTCGCGGCCGGTCAGGTCGGCATGTTCATGGGCAGCCCGGGGACGTACCGACTGGCAAAGATGCAGTTCGGCATGGAGAACACCGACGCCTTCGGAGTCGCCCCGATGCCGCAGTCCGGCGGCGACGCGACACTCACCGGCGGCGACATCTACATGGTCCCGAAGTCCGCCGACAAGAAGCATGCGGCAGCGGCCGTCGAGTGGCTGACCTTCGCCTACGCCAAGCCGCAGTACAGCACCGACATCGCCGCCGAGCAGGCCAAGGCGCTCTCCGCCGACCCGAAGTCCGCGGTGGGCGTGCCAACGCTTCCGGTCTTCGACAAAAAGCGCCAGACCGAGATCGACGCAGCGATCAAGCCGTACGTCAATGTGAAGCTGCAGAACTTCAAGCCGTACATCGACGGTCTCTCCACGCTGAAACTGAAGCCGGAGCCGCCGTACCAGGCGCAGAAGCTGTACACCGTGCTCGACCCGGTGGTCCAGGCTGTGCTCACCAAGCGCGACGCCGACATCGACTCCCTGCTGGCCTCGGCCGAGAAGGACGTCAATGCCAAGCTCGCCGCGGACCAGAAGTAGCCGCCCCATGGCCCTGCTCACTCCGTCCCGGCGCCCGGCCGCTGTGGCCAAGGAGCCCGTTCCGCGAACCCTGCCGCAGCGGCGGCGTGGCAGCGGCTCCCGCAAACAGTTCACGGCCTGGCTGTTCCTCGTCCCCGCGCTGCTGGTCTTCGGGCTCTTTGCCTGGTGGCCGATCGTGCGCAGCCTGCTGCTCAGCTTCCAGAAGACCAACCTCGTCGAGCCCGCGGTCTGGGTCGGCCTGGACAACTTCCGTACTCTGTTCGACGATCCGCTGCTCGGCACCGCCGTCGGGAACACCCTGTTCTTCGTGGCCCTCGGCCTGCTGATCGGCTTCCCGGCGCCGCTGATCCTGGCCGCGATCATGTCGACGGTGCGGCGCGGCGCGGGCGTCTACCGCTTCCTGGTGTATCTGCCGGTGGTCATCCCGCCAGTGGTGGCGATCCTGCTCTGGAAGTGGTTCTACGATCCCGGGAGCGGGCTCTTCAACAACGTCCTCGGCAAGGTCGGGCTCGGCCCGTACTCGTGGCTGGAGTCCTCCGACAGCGCCATGCTCTCGCTGGTCCTGGAGGCCACCTGGGCGGGCATGGGCGGCGCCGTCCTGATCTACCTCGCGGCGATGGTCGGCATCCCCGGCGAACTCTATGAGGCCGCCGAGATGGACGGCGCCGGGATCTGGCGGCGGATCTGGCATGTGATGCTGCCCCAACTCCGGTCCGTCATCGGACTGTTGCTGCTCGTCCAGCTGATCAACACGGTGCAGGTCTTCACCGAGCCGTACGTCTTCACCGGCGGCGGACCCGAGAACTCCACCCTCACGGTCCTGCTGCTGATCTTCCGGTACGCCTTCCAGGACGGCGAGTACGGCCAGGCCGCCGCACTCTCCTTCCTGATGGTGCTCGCCCTCGCCCTGCTCTCCGCGGTGTATCTGCGGGCCACCCGCAGCTGGAGCACGTCATGACCACGCTCACCACCTTCGTCTCCACCAACGACCGCCAACGCCCCGGCGTACGCGCCGCAGTGCGCTCCATCCAGGTGTTCACCCTGATCCTGCTGCTGCTCATCGGCATCGGGCCGCTGTACTGGATGGTCAAGGGCGCGGTCTCAACGCCCACCGAGCTCACCACTCAGCCCCTGGCCCTCTGGCCGGACCGGCCGGCCCTGGGCAACTTCTCGGCGGCGTACACCGATCTGAGTGTCGGCCGCTATCTGATGAACACCTTCCTGGTGGTCGGCGGATCGTGGTTCGTGCAGCTCTTCGTCTCGGCCACGGCGGGCTTCGCCCTATCGGTGCTCAGGCCGAGGTTCGGCAAGGCCGTCTACGGGGCGATTCTCGCCACGATGTTCGTGCCGTACACGGTGAACATGGTCAGCCTCTTCATGACCGTGATCGATGTGCCGTTCCTCCACCTCAACCTGGGCGACACCTACTGGGCGATCTGGCTGCCGGCCGGCACGAACGCCTTCACGGTGCTACTCGCCAAGCAGTTCTTCGACGCCCTGCCGAAGGAGCTGTTCGACGCGGCACGGGTCGACGGGGCGAGTACCTGGCAACTGCTCACCAAGATCGTGCTGCCCATGAGCAAGCCGGTGCTCGCCGTGATCAGTCTGCTCGCGGTGATGCACTCCTGGAAGGACTTCATCTGGCCGCTGGTGGCCATCACCGACCCTGAGAAGCAGCCGATCAGCGTCGCTCTCGCCCAGCTCGCCACGCAGGCTCCGCAGGACCAGCTGATCGCCGCGATGGTGCTCGCCGTCGCCCCGCCGGTGCTCGTCTTCGTCGTCTGCCAGAAGTACATCGTCGCCGGGCTCGGCTTCACCGGAGTCAAGGGCTGAGTTCCACCGGAGCCAACGGCCGAGCCCTCAACTCCCCCACCACACCTTCCGCTTCGGAGCCTTCGGAGCATCCGGAACACCCCGACCAAGAGAAGGGCACCTCCATGTCAGTCGCCCGCCGCAGATTCATCCAGGGCACGGCCGTCGCCACCGGCGCCGCACTGCTGCCGACCGTTCCCGCGTACGCCGCAGAGCCGGTCACCATCGAGGCCGACGGCATCACCCTGGTCGGCCGTAGCGACGGCAGCGTCCTCGTGCAGGACGGTGCGGGCACCGACCGCATCCTGCTCAACCACTTCATGATCAAGGACACCGCGCTCGGCCAGCAGCGCACCTTCGGCGGTACGCCCGCCCGGATCACGCTCCCCGACGGGCGGCCCGCGATTCAGGTCACGTACACGATGGCGAGCAGCGTGTCCGGAGTCACGGTGCGCGGCACCTTCGACGTCACCCCTCACAAGGCACACATGAAGTGGGAGGTCGCCGGCTCCAGCACGCTCACACCGGCCGGCTTCATGTTCTCCCGCACGGTGTACGAAGCGAGCGCGGCGGAGTCGTACGAAGCGCTTACCGTCTGGGAGCGGGACGCCCGGGGCGGCATTCCGTACGAGGTGAACGCGGGCGGCGCGTACGTGGAGACGTGGGCGGGATCGAAGGGCTTCTTCTGCCTTTCGTCCACCAACCCGGCGAGCACGAACGCCACATGGGTCCATTCCCCCGGCACCTCGACCGGCGCGGGCACCGCGGTCACCGAGGCCGATCTGGTCCTCGGCGATCTGCGGCCGCGCGGGGCGGGAGCGCTCGCTGCCAAGAGGCCCCTCGGCGTGGAGGTGTGGACCGACCAGCCGTTCAACCTCTACACGGCGGCCGGGCAGACGATGACGCTCAAGGCGCAGGTCGTCAACGGCTCCGCCGCGGCCAGGAAGGTGACCCTGACGTGGTGGGCGCGGGACTTCGGCGGCAAGAAGATCGCCGGTGGAACGCTCTGCAAGAACCTCGCGGCGGGCGCCGCCTGGAATGCCTCCTTTCCTCTGACCTCGCCGTCGCAGAACATCGTGTTCACCGAGGTGCAGGCGGTCAGCGGCAGTGACAAGGCGCTGGCCCGCACGAATCTGAGCGTGCTCCCGGAGTTCGCGTACAAGGCGGGCAAGGAGTCGATGTTCGGCCTCGCCAACTACCCCTGGCTGCTCAAGCCCGGCAAGGACGCCGTACTCGGGCTGGTCAGGACGCTCGGCATCAAGTGGATCCGCATCGCCTACGCAGGCGCCCCGGGTATCGACACCGCGACTCTGGACGCGAACGGCATCGGGCACAACGTGGAGCTGAGCGGCATCCCCGTGGGCGGTAGTCCGGAGCAGATCGCGGCCTGGGCCGACACGAATGTCGCCAAGGCCCTGGACGCCGAGGCCGCGTACTTCGAGGTGAGCAACGAGGTCAACCAGCCCTGGATGTCTGGCCGCGGCGCCGACGCCTACGTCCGGGACGGTCTGCGCCAGGTCACCACGCGCCTCGACGCGGCGGGCTCGCGGATGAAGGTCATGAACGCCGGCCTGGGCGGCATGGACTACGTATGGACCAAGAACTTCCATGACGCGGGCGGCTGGGACCTCATCGACGCCTTCGCCTTCCACCCCGGTCGCGGCAACTTCACGCCCGACTTCGCACCGCCGCCCGAGGAGTGGACGCAGGGGTCGTCCGGCTCGTACTGGAACTTCCTCGGCGCACTGCGCAAGGCGAACCAGGTCCTTCAGGAGTACGGCGGCGACAAGGAGCTGTGGCTCACCGAGGCGTACGCGCCGACCCGGCCCAACGTGTGGTGGAGCGACACCTACCGGCACGCCGCCGAGAACACGCTGCTCACCCTCGCTCTCGCCAAGTCCGAGAAGGTGCGCGCCGTCAACTGGTACCAGCTGCACGACTCGGTGCTCTACCACCCGCAGGAGGCCGACCCGGCCAACCCCGAATACCACTACGGCCTGATGAACCGCGACACCAGCGCCAAGCCCTCGCTCCTCGCCTTCGCGACCGCCGCCCGGGTCCTGGACGAGGCCGAGTTCGTCCGGCATCTCGCCTTCACGGACCAGGACATCAAGGGGCTCCTCTTCACCACTCCCGGCGGACCGGTGTCGATCATCTGGAGCCGCAAGGACGGGTACATCCTCAACTCCGAGCACGGCGAGGATCCTTGGTACGCATCGCCCGAGCCATGGATCGACACCTGGACGACCAGGACCACGGTCGTGGCCCACTCGGGGACGGTCAACGGCAGGGTGCGAGAGCTGAACTGCATCGGCCAGGAGCGCTCTCTGAAAGCCTCCAGCGGCAAGATCACCCTCACCCTCGACGGCGCCCCGCGCATCTACTACGGTCTCGCCGCCAATCCCGACTGGAAGTAAGTGACGTACGACATGAGGAATGAAACCGCACGGCACGACATCACCGTCGTCGGCGGCGGCCTGGCCGGGGTCTGCGCGGCGATCGCCGCGGCCCGGCTCGGCCGAAGCGTCGCGCTGATCAACAACAGGCCGGTGCTCGGCGGCAACGCGAGCAGCGAGGTCCGGGTCTGGGTGTGCGGCGCGACCGGCCACGGCAAGAATCACCATGCCCGTGAGGGCGGCATCATGGGCGAGTTGCTCGTGGAGAACCAGTTCCGCAACCCGGACGGGAACCCCTATTACTGGGATGCCGTGGTCCTGGACGCCGTGCGCGCCGAGCCCGGCATCACGCTCTACCTCAACACCGACGTGCGCGAGGTCGACGCCGAAGGTCCGGACGAGGCCCGGCGGATCACCTCGGTCACCGGCTGGATGATGGGCTCGGAGCGGCGGATACGTTTCGAGAGCTCGCTCTTCCTCGACTGCACGGGAGACGGCCTGATCGGCCACCTGGCGGGCGCCCACCACCGCATCGGCCGGGAATCGCGCGCCGAGTACGACGAGGCATGGGCTCCGGAGACGGCCGACGACATCACTCTGGGATCGACTCTCCTCTTCTATACGAAGGATGCCGGTCACCCGGTCAAATTCGTGCCGCCGAACTTCGCCAAGGACATCACCCGGACCTCCATCCCGCAGCGCCGCATCATCAAGGCGGGCGACAACGGCTGCGCGTACTGGTGGATCGAGTTCGGCGGCGAGCTCGACACCGTCCACGACAACGAACGCATCCGCGACGAACTGTGGTCGGTGATCCACGGCATCTGGGACCACATCAAGAACTCCGGCGAGTTCGACGCGGCGAACATGACCCTGGAGTGGGTGGGCTCGGTCCCCGGTAAACGGGAGTACCGGCGCTTCCTCGGCGACTACGTCCTGCACCAGGGCGACATCCTCGGCCAGACCGAGTTCGCCGACCGGGTCGCGTTCGGCGGCTGGTCGATCGACCTGCATCCGCCACAGGGGATGTACGCCACCGGGGCAGGTGCCAAACAGCTCTACGCGGACGGTATTTACCACATTCCGTTCCGCAGCCTCTACTCGGTGAACACCGAGAACCTGCTCTTCGCCGGGCGCAACATCTCCGCCAGCCATGTCGCCTTCGGCTCGACCCGGGTCATGGCGACCTGCGCCACGATCGGCCAGGCGGCCGGCACGGCGGCGGCGCTCTGCGCCTCCGGGGATGTCACCCCGCGCGGACTCCCCGTGCCCGAGCTGCACCGGGCGCTGCTGCGCCACGATGCCTCGCTCATCGGCCTCGCCTCGACGGACCCGGAGGATCTGGCCCTGCTGGCGACGGTCAGCGCGTCGTCCGCCTTGAGCAGCCTGGCGGTCGAGGAATCCGACGAGCCCTGGCCGCTCGCGGCGGACGCCGGACTCGTCCTCCCCGCGGACCCGGGCCTCCTGGGGGTGGAGCTGCTCGTCGACGCCGACCGCGACACCGAGATCGTGATCGATCTGTACGACCCCGAACTCGGCCAGAACTACGTCCCGCGCCGCCTGGTCGCCTCCACCACCGTACCCGTCGCCGCCGGTGCCCGGCAGTGGATCAGGACGGGCCTGGACTGGTCCCCCGAAACCCCTCGCAACGCCTTCCTGGTGGTCCGCGCCAACGACGCCCTCGCCCTGCACCGCTCCGACCGCCCGACCCCCGGCGTCCTGTGCTTCACGCGCGTCCCGCTGCGCCCGTCGGACGAATCGCCGCAGCCGCTGCGCGAGTGGACGGACACGGGCCTGCTGCGCCGCACCTTCTGCCTCCGTACGGGAGGGACCGCGGCCTACTCCCCCGCCAAGGCCACCGACGGCTATGCCCGCCCGTACGCGGGACCCCACATGTGGGTCTCCGCACCACTGGCGGACGTCCCTTCCCCCTGGCTCGAGTTGGCCTGGCCCGAACCGGTCACCCTGGGCCGGATCGAGGTCATCGCCGACGACGACGTCAACGAGGACCTGATCAACTTGCACCACCACCGCACGCCCTTCGACACCCTCCCCACCCTCCTTCGCGACTACCGCGTCGAGGCACTGGATACTGACGGCGCCTGGCGCGTCATCGCCCGTGCGGCGCAGAATCGGCGGCGACGCGAGACGCACAGGCCGGCGGAGCCGGTCACCACATCGGCGATCCGGGTCGTCGTCGAAGCCACCAACGGGGCGGCGTCGGCGCACATCGTCGCCGTGCGCGCCTACGAGTAGAAGCACTGACGCAGGAGAGTGACTGAATGGTCGAAAGAGCGATGGTCACCGGGGCCGCCGGGCGGATCGGGCGAGCGGTCCTCGCGCTGCTCGCCGAGCGCGGGATCGAGGCGAACGCCTTGGTACTCGATGATCCCGGTGATCTCGCGGCACGCCTGGTCGTGACCGGTGACGCGGCCGACGCGAAGACCGTGCGGGCGGCTCTGGAGGGCGCCGACGCGGTCATCCACCTGGCGGCGATCCCGACTCCCGAGCGCAACACCGCATGTGAGGTCTTCGCGGGCAACAGCCTCTCCACCTTCACCGTCCTGGAGGAGGCCGGCCGGGCCGGGATCCGGCATGCGGCGGTGGCAAGCTCCTGGGGCGTCACGGGCCTGCCCTGGACGGACGTCGAGGATCCGCATCCGCCGTACGCACCGGTCGATGAGCCGATGGCCTCCCAGGTTGCCGACCCTTACGGCCTGTCCAAACAGGTCGACGAGCTGACAGCGCAAATGATGGCGCGGCGGCACGGGATGAGCGTGGTGTGCCTGCGCTATCCGTACGTGGGCGGATTCGAGGAACGGCTGCTCGCCCACGCCGCCCGGCTCACGGCCGACCCGGCCGCGGGGGCAAGGGACCTGTGGACGTACCTCGAGGTCCATGACGCGGCGGGGGCCGCGCTGCTTGCCTTGGACGTACCAGGTCATGCGGCGCACGCGGTACACCTCTGCGCCCCCGAGATCATCGTGCCGTACCCGACGGAGGAACTGCTGCGCCGCTATCACCCCACCACCGTGCTGCGGCGCCCGCTGCCGGGTCGCGCGGCGCCGGTCGACACCTCGGCCGCGCGCAGGCTGCTGGGGTTCACGGCACAGAATCTCCTCGGTCACGGGGCGGTTGTGCCGAGTTGAGATCACGACGGCCGCCGAACCACCGCAGATGGTGGGTGTTTCGTATTCGGCGGGTGGGACGTGGTCGATCTCACCGTGAATCGGAGCACTGGCCACGGACTGCCGGCTGAGCCGGTACGGAGGCCGCTCGGCTCCCTGTCCGCCACTTCCGTGGTGACGACTTTCTTCCCGCGCACCGCCCCGACCAGGCCCTCGGCCTTCATCAGCAGCTCGACGGTGCATCGGGCCACCTGATGGCCCTGGCGCTTGAGCTCGGCATGGTGCCCGCCATGGACCACCGCGCAGTGCGGATGATCACCAACGGCGTCGTCGACCGCACCGTGGAGAACTGGGTCGCCGACGAGCACAGCCGCTCGACGGTGAAGAACCGCCTGTTCACCGGTCCGCGCGGCGGACGCATCTCCACCGCGGTCCTGCGCGACGCCACCCACTGGGACGACGTGGTCACCAAGCTCGGCTACGAACGCCTGCGCCGCCACGACCTCCGGTACACCGGATTGACCTGGTTCGCCGACGCAGGAGTCCAGGTCCACGTCCTGGGACGAATCGCCGGCCGCGGTTCCCTGACCACCACCCAGCGCTACCTCTACCCGGACGTACACAAAATCACGGCAGCCGGGGCGGCGCTCTCCGCCCACCTCAGCGTGCTCCGCGCACCGCGTTCCCTACCGAGCCCGATCGTCATGACCCGCTGAGGCCGGTCAAGGGCGCCGGTCCCCAACTGGTCCCCAAGAATGATCAAGGGGCCGCTCCGGATTTCTCCGGAACAGCCCCTGACCTACGACTCTTTCGAGTCGGGACGACAGGATTTGAACCTGCGACCCCTTGACCCCCAGTCAAGTGCGCTACCAAGCTGCGCCACGTCCCGATGCCCGCCTGACCTGGGGTTTCCCCTGGCCGAACGCGCATGAGAACAATACCGCACTTGGACCGGTGGTCACGAACGCCTTTCCGTTGCTTGACCTCAACCAAACTTGATGTTCAACGCTGGGTTCATGACGAACACGACTGCCGCGCCGGCGGGCGGCTACCGCGACATGAACCGGCTGATGGGCCTGATGACGGGGGACGAGAAGCACGGCCCCGCCGCGACCTCCACGCTGGATGCCCTCTGGGTGCTGTACGACCGGGTGCTGCGGGTGACGCCCGGCACCGTGGACGCGCCGGACCGCGACCGGTTCCTGCTGTCCAAGGGGCACGGGCCGATGGCGTACTACGCGGTCCTGGCCGCGCACGGCTTCTTCGACGAGGAGCTGCTGCCGGGGTTCGGTGCGTACGACTCCCCGCTCGGGCACCACCCGGACAGGACGCTGGTGCCGGGGGTGGAGATCGGCAGCGGGTCGCTGGGGCACGGGCTGCCGCTGGCCGTGGGGACCGCGCTCGGCCTGCGGGCGCGGGGGCTGACCGACCCGAGGGTATGGGTGCTGATCGGCGATGCCGAGCTGGACGAGGGCAGCAATCACGAGGCGCTCGCCTACGCGGGCCCGGCCGGGCTGGAGCGGCTGCACACCGTAGTGATCGACAACGCGTCGGCGTCGTACGGCCGGCCCGGTGGGATCGCGGCCCGGTTCGAGACCGCCGGCTGGTCGGTCGACTCCGTAGACGGACGGGACCACGAGGCGTTGTACGCGGCCTTCACCGCGCCGCACACCGGACGCCCGCGCGCCGTGATCGCGCGCGTCGCCCCGAAGCACTGATCCCACGGACGAAGACAACGTAACGGAGAGAGACACATGGACACGATGCGTGACCGCTTCATCTCGACCACGTCGCAGCTGCTGGACGAGGACCCCCGCCTCGCCCTGGTGCTGGCCGAGATCAGCCGGGACGGTTTCGAACGGGCCGCTCGGGCCCATCCGGACCGGGTCATCAATGTGGGGATCAGGGAACAGCTGCTGATCGGTGCGGGCGCCGGGATGGCGCTCGCCGGACTGCGGCCCATCGTGCACACCTTCGCCAGCTTCCTGGTGGAGCGGCCGTTCGAGCAGGTCAAGCTGGACTTCGGCCATCAGGGGGTGGGCGGGGTGCTGGTGAGCGCCGGAGGCTCGTACGACTGGCCCGCCGGCGGCTTCACCCACATGTCGCCGGGCGATGTCACCCTCATGGACACCCTCGACGACTGGACGATCCATGTGCCGGGCCACCCCGACGAGGCCGAGGAGCTGCTGCGGCAGGCAGCGGCCGAGGACGGCCGGGTGTACGTACGGCTGTCGCTCCAGTCGAACAGGCGAGCGCGGCCGGTCGGCGCGGGGACCGGGTTCATCACGGTGCGGGAGGGGAAGGGCGGGGTGGTGATCGCGGTCGGACCGATGCTCGACAACGTCCTCGCGGCGACCGACGGCCTCGATGTGACCGTGTTGTACGCGACGACGGTGCGCCCGTTCGACGGGGTCGGGCTGCGGCGGGCGGTCGGCGGCGGGGCCGCCGAGGTGGTGATCGTCGAGCCGTACCTGGCGGGCACATCCACGGCAGTCGCCAATGACGCGCTCATCGAACTGCCGCACCGTGTGCTGGGCCTCGGGGTGGGGCGGGCCGAGTTGCGCAAGTACGGGGAGATCGACGAGCACCTCACCGCCCACGGCCTGGATCCGCGGGGGCTGCGGGAACGCATCGGCGCGTTCCTCGGCGGCTGAAGCGCATCGGCGCGTTCGGACCCTCGCCGAGCGGAGCGGGAGCCCTCTTAGGGGGGCAACCGCTCTCCCCCGCCTGTGGCGCCGAGAGCACGTGACGTCACAAAGAACCCACAGAGTGCGCTCCCGACCCATTGACCCCATCAAAACCTGATCCTACGCTGAACGATGCACTCCAGAAAGCGCTTTCTAATTCCCGCAGTCGGCATCTACCGAACAGGGAGCGCCCATGAGTCATCCGAGTCATCACCCTTCGCACCGTCGACCGTTACCCGCCTCTCGGCTTCCGTCGCCGATCGTCGCCCTGACCGCACTCCTGGCGTTGGTCCTCGGCTTCCTGGTGGCCTCCCCGCCCCGGGCCCACGCCGCTTCCTTCCGGGTCCTCGTCTACTCCGAGGTCACCAACTTCAGGCATGACTCGATTCCCGCCGGAATCGAGGCGATCAAGAAGCTCGGCGCCGAGAACGGATTCGAGGTCGAGGCGACCGACGACTCCGCCGTCTTCAACGACACCGACCTCGCCCGCTTCCAGGCGGTCGTGTTCAACAACACCAACTCCATCCCGGAGACAGGCGACTTGCTGAACTCCGACGAGCGGGCGGCCCTGCAGAAGTACATCCGTGCGGGTGGCGGCTGGGTCGGTCTGCACGCCGCGTCCGCGAGTGAACGCGACTGGGACTGGTACGAGGGTCTTGTCGGTGCGATCTTCGACCAGCACCCCGCCGTACAGACCGGCCGGATCAAGGTCCTCGACCACGCGCACCCCTCCACGAAGGGGCTTCCGGATCTCTGGGAGCGTACGGAGGAGTGGTACAACTGGCGCACCAACCCGACCTCCAAGGTGCACACCCTCGCGCAGATCAAGGTGCGCGACGGCATCACCGGCCTCGACGAGGGTGTGGACCATCCGTGGTCCTGGTGCCAGAACTACGACGGCGGCCGCTCCTGGTTCACCGCGGGCGGGCACGCGTCCTCGGCGTTCCAGGAGGAGGGCTTCGTCCAGCACCTGCTCGGCGGCATCGAGTGGGCCGCGGGTGCGAAGCCGGGCGACTGCACGGCGACGCGGACCGGTTCGTTCCAGCGGACCGCGCTGGCCACCAGCGATCTCGCCGATCCCTTCGAGCTGGCCGTGGCGCCCGACCGGCGGGTGTTCTTCGCCCAGCGCACCGGAAAGCTGAAGGTCATCGACCAGCGGACGATGAAGGTGTCGACCGCGCTGGACTTCGCGTACACACCGGAGATGACCAGTCAGTCCGACGGACTGCTCGGCCTCGCCCTCGACCCGGATTTCGCGGACAACAACTGGCTCTATCTCCTGCACTCCGACAAGACGGAGAAGCAGCTCAATCTCTCCCGGTTCACGGTCACCGGCAACACGGTCGACCCGGCCTCGGAGAAGCGGTTGCTGACCATCCCGACCTGGCGGGGCGAAGGGCGGGCCAATTCCCACATGGCCGGTTCGCTCGCCTTCGACAAGGCCGGCAACCTGTACGCGGCGACCGGTGACAACACCGATCCGTTCGCCTCGGACGGCTTCACCCCGATCGACGAGGGCCCGGGCCGCCGCGCCTGGGACGCCCAGGGCACGGCGGGCAATACGAACGATCTGCGCGGCAAGATCCTGCGCATCACACCGAAGGACGACGGTACGTACACCGTTCCCGAGGGGAATCTCTTCGCACCCGGTACGGAGAAGACCCGTCCGGAGGTCTATGCGATGGGGATGCGCAACCCCTTCCGGATCACCACCGATCCGCTGAGCGGCGCACTGCTGGTCGCCGACTACGGTCCGGACGCCAAGACGGCGGTCGCCGACCGCGGGCCCGAGGGCACGGTCGAGTACACCCGCATCACGAAGGCGGGGAACTTCGGCTGGCCGTACTGCATCGGCAACAACACCCCGTTCAACGACTACGACTTCACGACGAAGACGCCGGGGCCGAAGTTCGACTGCGCGGCGCTCGTCAATGACTCCCCGAACAACACCGGGTTGCGGGAACTGCCGCCCGCCCAGCCCGCCACCGTTTGGTACGCCTACTCCGCGTCCGCCGAATTCCCGGAGCTCGGCACGGGAGGCGGCGGCCCGATGAGCGGTCCCGTGTACGACTACGACCCGGACAACACCTACCGCACCAAGTTCCCGGAGTACTTCGAAGGGAAGTGGATCAACTACGAGCTGACCCGCCGCTGGTTCAAGACGTTCTCCTTCCAGCAGAAGGACCAGACGTTCGACGATCCCCGGTTCGCGCCCGT
This sequence comes from Streptomyces sp. NPDC057543, assembly GCF_042801895.1. Taxonomy (NCBI): domain Bacteria; kingdom Bacillati; phylum Actinomycetota; class Actinomycetes; order Kitasatosporales; family Streptomycetaceae; genus Streptomyces; species Streptomyces sp. NPDC057543. The sequence goes on from NZ_JBHVFF010000004.1 coordinate 27,736, forward strand.
CAGGGCCGGTGAACTCCAGTCCATCAACGGAATCTTCCAGGACATGCAGTGGAACCAGCCCTTCGACGCGGACTTCGGGCCCGACGGGGCGCTGTACGTCATCGACTTCGGGCTCGGCAGCGGTACGGGCCGCGGTGGCAGCAACGAGGGCGCGGGCATCTACCGGATCGACTACGTCGGTGACGGCCGGCTGCCCGACGCGAAGATCACCGCGAGCCGGGACAACGGTCCGGCGCCGCTCTCCGTCACGTTCTCCAGTGCCGGTTCCGGCGTACCCGGCGGTCAACCTGTCTCGTACGCCTGGGACTTCGACGGCGACGGCACCACGGACTCGACGGACGCCAACCCCTCGTACACGTATCGCACGAAGGGGCTGGTCACCGCGCGGCTCACGGTCACCGGGCCCGGCGGACTGACGGCGCAGGCCGTGCAGGACATCACCGTCGGCAACTCCCGTCCGGAGGTGACCCTCAAACAGCCTCCGAACGGCGGGATGTTCAGCTTCGGCGACACCATCCCCTTCACCGTGAAGGTCAAGGACAAGGAGGACGGGAAGGGCGGGCCGATCGACTGTTCACGAGTGGTCGTGCAGTCGCAGCTCGGTCATGACACGCATCTGCACCCGCTCGACAACTACACCGGCTGCGCGGGGGAGATCGTCACGGACACCGGCGACAGCCACGGCCCGGGACAGAACCTCTACTACGGAATCACCGCCCAGTACCAGGACAAGGGCGCCCCGGACGCACCCGCGCTCACCGGTTCCACCTCGCTCACCCTGCGGACCGCCTTCCGCGAGGCCGAGCACTTCACGGCGACCGGCGGCACGCACGGCGGTGCGGTGATCGGGGACAGAGCCGATGCCTCCGGCGGGAAACGGCTGACCGAGATCGAGGACGGCGACTGGATCGGCTTCGATCCGGTGAACCTGAAGAACATCGACTCGGTGACCGTCGGGGCGGCCTCCGGCGGGATCGGCGGGAACATCGAATTCCGGGCCGGGTCGCCGACGGGCCCGCTGCTCGGCAAGGTGACCGTTCCGAACACCGGCGACTGGGGCAAGGTGGTCTCTCCGACGACGGCCCTGACGGATCCCGGCGGCAGCTTCAAGCTGTACGCGGTGTTCAGCAACCCGGAGTGGAGCGGCGACAAGGCCGATCTGTTCGCGGTCGACTGGCTGCACTTCAACGGTCCCGGCGTCGAGAAGCGGCCCGGTACGAAGGTCGCGGTGCGGGCCGCTCCGGCGACCGGCTCCGCACCGCTCGCCGTGGCACTGAGCAGTGCGGTCGAGCCGGTGGCCGGGCGCACGATCGCTTCGTACCACTGGAACTTCGGCGACAACAGCGCCGGGGACGGTGCGACGGCCACCCACACCTACGGCCGCAAGGGTGAGTACACCGCGCACCTCACGGTCACCGACGACAAGGGCGACACCAGCACCGGCTCTGTACGCATCGACGTGAGTTGAGAAAGGAAACCCGCATGGACCGCACACGACGCACCTTCCTGGCCACGGCCGTGGGCGCCGCGGCAGCCACCGGGCTCGGCGCCGCCTCCGCCACCGGGGCCGACCGCCGCCGGCGCATCCCGCCGTCCGGGATCGGCATGCATCTCTACACCATGCGCACGCCGTTGGCCACGGACTTCAGGGGCACCCTGGAGCGGCTGGCGGAGATCGGCTACGCCACGGTCGGGGTGAGCGGCCGGCACGGTCACAGCGCGACCGACATCCGGCGGATGCTCGACGGAACCCGGCTGCGGGCCGTCCTCGAACACGTCGGCTACGACACCGTGAAAGGGGCCGGACTTCCGCAGGCCCTGGAGGACATCCACACCCTGGGCGGCAAGTGGATCGTCGTACCCAGCCTGCCGGGTTCGCTGCACAGTCCGGCCGGCTACCGGGAAGTGGCCCGGGAGTTCAACCGGGTGGGTCTCGCCGCCCGCGAGTCCGGGCTGAAGCTGCTCTACCACAATCACGGCCTGGACCATCAAGTGGTGGACGGTGTCGGCCTGTACGACATCCTGCTCGCCGAGACCGACCCGGAACTGGTCGGTTTCGAGCTGGATCTGTACTGGGCGGCCAACGGCGGTGCCTCGGCGCCGGGCGAGCTCTTCGTACGCCATCCGCGGCGCTTCCCCGCGCTCCATGTGAAGGACATGGCACCGAACGGGGACTTCGCGGATGTCGGTTCGGGGGTGCTCGACTTCCCGGCGATGTTCGACACGGCGCGGCGGGGCGGTGTGAAGCAGTGGCTGGTGGAGCACGACTCACCGGCCGATCCGTTCGCCTCCGCGCTCGCGAGCTACACGTATCTGTCCCGGCTGCGGTACTGACCGGGCGAGTACGTGGAGCGGCCCCGGGTTGCGCGAACCGCACCCCGGGGCCGCTCCGTTCCCAGCGGCCGGCGACACCGTCAGTCGTGCGCCGAAGCCGCACCCAGCAGGTCGCGGATACGAGCGGCCGCCTCCCGGAACTCCGGGCGGCCCAGCGTCTCGCCGTACTCCCGTTCCGCACCCAGCCCCACCTCGATGATCTCGGAGACCGTGCCCGGGCGCGGGCTCATCACCACCACCCGGTCGGCCAGATAGACGGCCTCCGAGATGGAGTGCGTGACCAGCAGGACGGTGGTTCGGGTCTCCCTCCAGATGCGGTTCAGCTCCATGTTCATCTGCTCGCGGGTGAGGGCGTCGAGCGCGCCGAACGGCTCGTCCATCAACAGCACCGGAGGTTCGTGCAGCAGCGCCCGGCACAATGCCACACGCTGTTGCATTCCACCGGACAGCTCGTGCGGATACGCGTCCTCGAAGCCGCCCAGTCCCGTCATCCGGATCAGTTCGTCGGCCCGGCCGCGCGCCTGCGCGGGAGGCATCTTCCGGATCTCGGCCTGGAGCAGGATGTTGCGGCGCGCCGAGCGCCACTCCAGGAGGGCGGCGCGCTGGAACACGTATCCGATGTCGTGCCGCACCCCGTCGACCCGCTCGCCACCGAGCCGGACCTCGCCCGAGGACGGCTTCAGCAGTCCCGCAACCAGTTTGAGCAGGGTCGACTTGCCGCATCCGGACGGTCCGACGATGGCCACGAACTCACCGGGGGCCACATCGAGCGACACCGCGCGCAACGCGGTGACATCGCGCTTCCTGCTGCGGAACCGGACCGCCACGTCGGACAGTTCGACCGCTGCTGCCGCCGTGGCGGCGGGGACCGGCGCCTCGGTCCGTGTCGCGTCCTGCTTCGGCATGGTCATCCCTTCAGAGCCGTCTTCTCGTCCCAGTACTCGGCGACGGCCTTCGGCTTGCTCACCATGCCCGCCTCGGCGAAGACGTCGATGGTCTGCTGCCAGTCGGCCTCGTCGTTCACGCCGGGCGCCTTGCCCTTGGTCGAGGTGGTGTGCAGCAGGGTGAGGGTCGTCTTGAACTGCTCGGCCAGTACCGTCGCCGGCGGCAGTTGTTCCGAGGCTCCGTCCATCGCCGCGACCGCCGGTCCGGGCGCCTTCTCGGCGGCCGCCCACGACTCGCTGACCGCCCGCACCATGCGTCCGGCAAGTTCGGACTTCGAGGAGAGGATCTTCTGGCCGGCGAGCAGACCGTTGGAGTAGAAGTTCAGCCCGTTCTCGGAGAAGCGCAGGTACGAGACGGGCTTCTTCGCCTTGTCCTGCATGGTGGGGCCCTGGTCGCTGGCATAGCCGAGCAGTCCGTCGGTCTTCCCGGAAATCACTGCGGCGATCTTGCCCGCCGGGTCGGTGTTCTGGACCTTGACGTCCGAGTCGGCCAGGCCGTTCTTCTTCAGGAAGATCGGGAAGGTCTTGGAGAGCGCGTCCCCCGCGGTCCCCGCGATGGTCTTCCCCTTGAGGTCGGCGGGCGATCGGATGCCCGCGGCGTCGAAGGACTGCACCGACGCCGGGGTGGTCTGGAGGAAGACTCCGAGGCTCTTCACCTGCACGCCCTGGTCGACACCGGCGAGCAGCGCGGGGGTGTCGGCCCAGCCGAAGTCGGTCTGGCCCGCCGCGGTGGCCTGCACCGTCTTCTGCGAGCCCTGGCCCGCCTGGATCTCCAGGTCGATGCCGTGCTTCTCGAAGATCTTCTGCTGCTTGCCGTAGTAGAACGGCGCGTGTTCGCCGTACGGATACCAGTTGAGGGTCAGCGTGACCTTGTCCAGCTTCTTGCCGGAGTCGCTCGTGGTGGTCGACGCGTCGTTGCCACCGCAGGCCGTGGCCACCAGGACGAGAGGTACGACACCGATCAGGAGTCTGCGCGCATGCATGGGCTGGGCCTTCCCGCGACGAAGTAGGACGGAATCAGTACGTGGTGGTGGCAGAGGTGTCCCGGCGGCTGGCGTGCCACGGGAGCAACAGCGTTTCGGCGATCTCGACGACGACGAAGAGGACGACGCCGATGAGTGACATCACGAGCAGCCCGGCGAAGAGCATCGGGGTGTCGAGGTTGCCGTTGGCCTGGAGGATCACATAGCCCAGGCCCTCGTTGGCGCCGACGAACTCGCCGACGACCGCGCCGGTCACCGCGAGAGTGACGGCGACCTTGAGCCCGGAGAAGAGATGCGGGAGCGAGGCCGGAAAGCGGATCTTGAGAAAGGTCTGCCAGGGCTTGGCGCCCATCGTCGCCGAGAGCTGGAGCATCTCCGGGTCGACCGCCTTGAGGCCGGTGACCATGGAGATCACTACAGGGAAGAAGGCGATGAGCACGGCGATGAGGATCTTCGGTCCGATGCCGAAGCCGAGCCAGACGACGAACAGCGGCGCGATCGCGATCTTCGGTACGACCTGGGCGAACAGCAGGATCGGATAGAGCGTGCGCTCGACGGTCGAGGAGTACACCATGACAACCGCCGCGAGGACACCGACGGCCACGGCGATCAGGAAGCCGAGCAGCGTCTCGTACGTGGTCACCCAGGTGTGCTGCCAGAGATAGCCCGCCTTGCCGGTGAGAACGTCGAGGGTCGCCCCGGGCGACGGTACGAGATAGGGCTTCACCAGCTCGGCCGCCGAGATCACCCACCAGACGGCGAAACAGGCCAGCAGCAGGGCGAGGGGCCGCCAGCTCTGCTCGGCCGCCCGGGCGAACCGCTCCCCCGCCGAGGGCCCGGCCCTGCGGACGACTCCCGCCGCTTCGGGTGGGCTTTTGGCCAACGCGCTCTGGCTCACTGTGAACTCCCTGCGCTTCGGGGGTAGTTGTGGAGAGCTGTGCGATCATGCTAGGACGAGAAGGCGCTTTCAGAAGACGCTTTCAGAAAGCGCTTTCTGATAAGGTTTTCGCCACGCTAATGACTGCCTGCACGCACGGTCAATAGGTCGTCGACAAGTTTTCGCGCCTTCCACCACCGCGCCCTTGGGGGTCGACTTGAGTGAATGGAGAACACCGCACCACCCGGATCCGCACCACCACGGACCGCGCGGGGCCCCTCGCGGGGAGGCGCATGTGACGCTCGACGCCGTGGCCCGGGAGGCCGGCGTCTCCCCCGCCACCGCCTCACGTGCCCTCAATGGCACGGCCCGGGTGCGCGACGATCTGCGCGAGCGGGTACGGGCCGCGGCGGACCGGCTCGGATACACCCCCAACGCCCACGCCCAGGCACTCGCGAACGCCACCAACAACCGGACGGTGGGGATGATCTGTCATGACGTCAGTGATCCCTACTTCGCCGCCGTGTCCAGTGGCGTGATGCGGGCCGCCGCCGAACAGGATCTGCTGGTGATGCTGGCCTCCACGTTCCGGGAGCCCGCCCGGGAGATCGCCTACGTCTCGATGCTGCGGGCCCAGCGCGCCCGGGCGATCCTGCTCATCGGCTCCGGATTCCAGGACCGGGCGTGGGAGCGGGCCCTGGATGCCGAACTGGCGCCGTACATACGGGGCGGCGGACGGGTGGCGGTCGTCAGCCGGCACCGCAGTCTGCGGGTGGACACCGTACAGCCGGAGAACCGGGCGGGGGCGGCCGCGCTCGCCCGGACGCTGGTGGGGCTCGGACACCGGACGTTCGCGGTGCTCACCGGTCCGCCCGCGCTGACCACGGTCTCCGACCGGCTCGCGGGCTTCCGGGAAGGGCTCGCGGAGGCGGGGATCGGACTCGATCGGGTCGTGGAGGGCGCGTTCACCCGCGAGGGCGGGTACGCGGCGGCCCGCCGGCTGCTGGCCTGCGGTCGGCCGCGGCCGACCTGTGTGTTCGCCGTCACCGATGTGATGGCCGTCGGTGCGCTCGCCGCGCTGCGGGAGGAGGGGTTGCGGGTGCCGGACGATGTCTCGCTCGCGGGCTTCGACGACATCCCGCTGGTACGGGAGTTGTCACCGGCGCTCACCACGGTGGCGCTGCCACTGACCTCGATGGGCGAGGACGTGATCGCGCTGGCGCTGCGGGAGCGGTCCGCGGGGCAACGGGCCCGGATCGTGCGCGTGGCTGGCGAGGTGGTGGTGCGGGCGAGCACGGGAACGCCGCCGGTCGGGTGACCGGCGGCGTCCGGGGGGCCGAGCCGAGCGGCCCGACGGTGGGGAGTGGCCCTACGGGTGGACGAGCACCTGGGAGAGTGCCACGCGGCCCGTGCCGGAGGTCACGATCTTCACCGTGCGGGTCCGGCTGTCGAGGTTCAGGACGGTGGGGCGCAGTGCCTTCCCGCTGACGTGGACCGTCGCGTCGTCCGTGACGACATCGAAGTCGGCTGTCGTGGCGGACGAGTTGTTCCAGATCTCGATCTGGCGGATGTGCTGTTCGCCGCCCAGGTCGACCTGCCACCAGGCGCCCGCCTCGGACAGCGTGCGGGTGTCGGTGTTGGTGTCGCCGTCCAGGGCGAGCGCCGCGGCCGCCGTGCCCTCGGTGGAGGACTGGGTGGCCGTGCCGGTGCGGGCCAGATCGGTCCGCAGCTGCTCGACCGGGCCGCCGTGGGCGCCTGCCCGGGCGGCGACGGCGAGTGCTTCGGCAGGCAGCCGGTCCAGGCCGGTGTAGTTGTCCGTCATGACCGAGCCCATGCCGCCGAGTGCGGGCGCGGCGGTGTCGGTCCAGTTGCCCCGGGCGGTGTTCTGGATCCCGTAATCCGCCCAGTTGGAGACCCACTTGTAGCCGATGCGGGTGATGACGTTGTTCTCGACGACGATGTGCGAGGACTGCTCGTCGAGGTAGATGCCGTTGCCGTCGCGCTCGGTGTTGCCGAAGGCGGAGCGGTTGATGTAGTTGCCGGAGACAACCGTGCCCGGCTGTGCGCCCTGGGTGTAGATCGCGCCGCCGTCATGCTGCTGTTGTGCGACTTCCATGACGTTGGTGATGCGGTTGCCGGTCACCTTGTTGTCGCGCAGGACGGACTTGCGGGCCTCGGGCTGGTTCCAGCCCCAGCCGACCGAGATCCCGGAGTACGGAAGGTGGTCGAGGCTGTTGTGATCGATACTCAGCTCGGCTTCGTAGCCGGCCCAGATACCCACCGCGTCGGTGTATTCGACGCCGGTGCGGGTGAGGGTGTTGTGCGCGATGGTGTTCCGCTCCCCCGCGAGCGCCGCGCCGGGCATCGGTTCGGTGTCTCCGACGTACACGCCGCCCGAGGACAGGTCCGTGAAGGTGGAGTGGGTCAGGGAGCTGTCCTTGGTGCCCGCTTCGAGGATCGCGCCCGCCCCGCCGAGCCTGCTGAACCGGGCGTTGTCGATGCTGATGTGCTGTCCGCCGCGGACGGTGACCGCGGCGGACGGCTTGGTGTAGTAGCGGCCCGCGTGGTCGACGGGGCCGGTGGCTCCGGTCAGGGTGAGACCGGCCTGCATGCCCGCGTAGCCCTCGTCGGTGCCGGGCTGGCGGTACGCCGCGTACGCGAAGGCGATCCCGCTGACGGTGACGTCGTGGGCGCCGTCGACGACGAGCAGTTGTTCGGTGTGCGGCGTGACGGCCCGCGCGTGGCGCATGTTCTCGCCCTTGCGCGGCAGGTAGGTGACGGAGCGGTCCTTCGAGTTCCAGACGAATTCGCCCGGCTGGTCCAGGAGTTCGGGGGCGTTCTCGAAGTAGGCGACGCCGCTGTAGCGGGTGGAGTCGACGGTGGTCGTGTCCCAGGCAGGCCCGGTGCGGTCGGTGCCGCTCGCCGAGTTCGTCCAGCAGGGCTGGGCGAACGTCATGATGTCGCCGTTGACGCCCGCGATCCGGCAGTGGTAGTTGCGCCAGCGGACCCGGATGACGGCTTCGGCGTCGGTGGGTCGCTGCCACCGGGCGATCCCGGTGGCGGTGGCACCGGTCATACCGGTCTTCGTGGCGTCGCAGGTGCTCGCCGCGCAGGCCTCGCCGCGGGCGCGGGTCGCGCGCCTGCCGTCGATGAACAGCTGGCGCGGGATGACGCCGGACGGGACGTCGGCGGTCCAGGTGCCATCGGTGTTCTGCCGCCAGCCGGTGATGTCCCGTCCGCCGGAGAGGACGGGGCGGGCACCGGGGGCCGCGGTCCAGGTGACCGTGCGGCCGTCCTTCCCGGAGTCCGCGACGCCGAGCTTCAGGGGCTCGTCGCGCTGGTACGTACCGTTCTTCAGGAGTACGCGGACGTCCCGCCCGGTTTCGGTGCGGGCCCGGTCCCGGGCGCCTTCCAGAGTGCAGGGGCGGGCGACGGTACAGGAGGTGCCGTCTCCGTCCGGGGCCGCGTACAGGGTGCGGACGCCGGGCGCGGCCTGGGCGGCCGGGGTGGCGAGGAGCGCGGCCAGGAAGGCGGCGGAGGCGGCAGCGGCGGTTCCTCGTACGAGGTTCAGGGTGCGGCGGTTCACGCGGAGGCCTTCCAGTCGGGGTGGCCGGGCATGGGCGGGTTCACGGCTCCGAAGAGCCAGTCGCGCAGGAACGGGTCGAGGGACTTGTCGCCGGTGACGTCGACCGTGTGCCGGATGAAGGCCTCGCTGGTGTAGGTGGAGTCCTTGAAGCGCTTCACCCACTCACGCATGACCCGGTCGAACTGCCGCTGACCGATCTGAAGGGTGAGGGCGTACAGGACGAGTGCGCCGCCGTCATAGATGTTGGTGCCGCCGAGCGCGTTCGGGAGTCCGGGCGGACCGTCCGTGGCGCGGACGGCGTCGAGCTTCTCGTAGGTCGCCCTCATCTTGTCCTCGAAGACGGACCAGCCGCGCTCCTCGCCGTACAGGCCGGCGTAGTACACGGCAGGGCCCTCGTTGAGCCAGGCCTGCTGCCAGTCGTTCGGGGTGATCCAGTCGCCGAACCACTGGTGGACGAGCTCGTGGACCATGGTGGTCTCGTAGCCGGGCTGGCCGTTGGCGTTGAGCTTGAACCAGTTGGTGGAGAACAGGGAGAGGGTCTGGTTCTCCAGGGCGTCGGTGTAGCCGTCGTAGATGTGGAGGCCGTAGACGGAGAACGGATAGCGGCCGAACTTCGCCTCCAGCCAGGCCAGATGGTCCGCGGTGCGGGCGACGATCGGACCGTACTTCTCCTCCTGGCCCTGCGGGACGATGTGGCGCAGCGGCAGTCCGCGGTGGCTGGTGCCGTACAGATAGGTGCCCTTGACGACAGCGATGCCGATCAGTTCGGTCGCCATGCGCTCGCGGAGGGCGAAGTGCCAGACGGTGGAGCCGTCGGCGCGCGGGGTCTTGTGGAGCAGTTCGCCGTTGGCGGTGGCGACGTAGCCCTGCGGCGCGCTGATGTGGAAGGTCCACGTCGCCTTGTCGGACGGGGTGTCGTTGCAGGGCAGGAAGGTGTCGGCCCGGGAGGACTGGGCAGCGGACGCGAAGCCGCCGTCGGTGCCGAACTTCCAGCCGGTCAGGCCGAGTCGGGGCGCCTTGCCGTTGCCCCGGTAATGGACCTCGACGGTGAACGCCTGCTCGTCGTGGAGCGGGCGGGCGGGGGTGACGGTCAGTTCCTGGCCGCTCTTTCCGGGCGACAGCACCCAGGTGGCGGGGCGGCCTGCGACGGTGACGGAGTCGATGGTGTGGCCGTCGGTGTCCAGGTTGAACGCGGAGAGGTCCTGGGTGGCCTTGGCGTTGATCTTCACGACGGCTGTGAAGTCGTAGGTCACCGGGGTGAAGTCGAAGGTGAGGTCGTAGTGGACGACCTGGTAGCCGCCGTTGCCGAGGGTCGGGAACAGCGGGTCGCCGACGCCGTCGGAGCCGGGCTTCGGGTCGAAGCGGCGCGGCTGCGCTCCGGCGGGCGAGCCGAGGGCGGGTACGACGACGGCCGCGGCCACCGCCGCGCCGCCGAGTCTGAGGACTGTGCGTCGCGTCGTCACTTCTTCCCCTTCTGGAAGGCGTCCTCGAATTCGCCGCGGGCCTGCTCGCCGCCCTTGGCCAGGTAGTCCTTGACGAGCTGGTCGTAGGCCGACATGGGCTTGCGGCCCGCGATGATGTCCTTGAGCGCGTCCTGCCTGAACGTGTAGAGGCTGCCGGTGCCCTTGGAGTCCCAGGTGGGCGAGGAGTACCGGAGCGTCGGGTCCTGCTCCATGATCGGGATCATCTTGGTGAAGGCGTCGTGGACGTGGCGGACGCCCTGCTCCGAGTCGGCGCTGAAGATGGCGGGGACGGCGGAGGCCATGAACTTCCACGGCACGGTGACGTCCTGGGTGCCCTGCTTGGTGAGCGCCGGGTTGCCCTTGGCGTCACGGGTGAAGTCCTTGCCTTCGACGCCGTAGTTGATGAGCGTGTACTCCTGGCTGCCGAACGGGGAGGCGGCGAAGTCGGCGAGGGCGAGGATCTCCTTGACGCGGTCCCCGGACGCCTTCTTGATGTGGGTGTTCTGGAGCTCGACGTTGTCCATCCAGGCGACGGCGGCGGAGCCGAACGGCACGAAGGGCCTCGGGTCGTACTTCGTGTCGATCGCCTTCATCGCAGCGATGTAGCCGACGCCGGGCGCCAGATAGGTGGGCATGCCGTCGTACACGTACGCGCCCTTGCCGTTCTTGAACATGTCCGTGTACTGGGCCTTCTGCGCCCCGGACATCTGGAGGGTGCCCGGGTAGAAACAGCCGGCCTTGTACAGCTCGCGCGCGGTCTCCACGGCCTGGCGGTACTCCGGGGTCTCCAGGTCGGTGGTGAACTTGCCGGTCTTCTCGTCCAGCCGCCAGAAGTAGGGCGCGCCCGCGGACATGGCGAGTACGTTGGTGACGCCCGCGATGATCGCGTACTGGTCCTTCTTGGGCCGGGTCAGTTCCTTGCAGAGCTCGACGAACCTGTCGAGGCCGCTGATCTGGTCGAGGCTCGTGACGCCGGCCTCCTCGAACAGGTCGTGGCGGTAGAAGCCGGCGCCGCCGGTGCCGGTGCGGGCGATCGGGATGCCGTACAGTTTTCCGCCGAAGATCGCGGCCTGCCAGGCGCCCTTCGGGATCGCGGCCAGGTTCGGGTAGTCCTTGATCTGGTCCCCCGCGAGATACGGGGTCAGGTCGGCGCACTTGGCCCGGAGGAAGGCGGCCTTGTTGTCGACGCCTCCGATCTCGGGGTACATGAAGAGGTCGGGCAGGCTGTCGCTGGCGACCATGGTGGAGAACTTGGTGCCATAGTCGTCGGCGGGGACGGCCGTGATGTTCACCTGGGCGCCGAGGAGCTTCTCGATCTCCTGCCAGGCAGCGTTCTTGCCGCGGGCGGGCGGCGGCGGGCCGAAGGTCTCCATCGTCGCGCTGATCGGTTCGGCGCCCTTGAGCGGGTTGCCCTTCGTGGCCCGCAGCGGCTTGGCCGGGTAGCTGAAGTAGCCCTGCGGAACACCGGCGGCGGTGCCCGCCAGGTCGGGCTTGAGGCCGATGTTGCGGATCGCGGTGTCCGGGAGCAGCGAGGCGCTCTTGGCCTCCGCCTTCGCGGTCGTGCCGCCGTCGCCGCAGGCGGCGAGCAGCGGGGCGGCGGCCAGTGAGAGGCCGACGCCCGCACCCATGCGGAACAGTGCTCTGCGGTTGATGGGGGTGGAGCTCGACACCTGAATCTCCTTGGGAGAGGGGACGGAAGGAGTGGGGGGGCGGTGGCTGCGCTCAGCCCTTGACGGCGCCTGTGAGCACGCCCTTGGTGAAGTAGCGCTGGAGGAACGGGTAGACGCAGAGGATCGGTACGACGGCGATCACCAGAACGGCCATCTGTACGGCCTGCTGCGGGGCGAGGACCTCGCCGGCCGAGGCGGCGTTCAGGCTCTGGCCCTGGAGGACGTAGGTACGCAGCACCATCGGCAGCGGCCATTTGTCGGAGTCGTTGAGGTACAGGAGCGCGTTGAAGAAGGCGTTCCAGTACGTCACCGCGTAGAAGAGGCTGATGACGGCGAGGACGGCCTTGGACAGCGGCAGGACGATCCGCACCAGGATGCGGAAGTCTCCGGCGCCGTCGACCTTCGCGGCGTCGTACAGCTCCTCGGGCAGGTTCATGAAGAAGGACCGCAGGACGACCAGGTTGAAGGCGCTGACCAGGGTGGGCATGACGAGGGCCGCGTAGGTGTCGTACAGGCCGAGCCCCTTGACCAGCAGGAAGTTCGGGATGATGCCGGCGTTGAACAGCATCGTGAACAGGGCCGTCATGAGGATGAACCGGGAGCCCGTGACATCACGGCGGGAGAGTCCGTACGCCATGCCGACGGTGACGAGCAGGCTGGCGAGGGTGCCGAGGACGGTGATGCCGACGGAGACGACGAGCGCTCGGGTGACGACTCCGCCGGTGAAGATGGTGCGGTAGGCGTCCAGGGTGGGGTGGTCCGGCCACAGGACGAGGCCGGAGCTCTTGATGATGTCGGTCTGCGAGGCGAAGCTCGTGCCGATGACGCCGACCAGCGGGTAGGCGACGGCGAGGACGACCACGACGACGGCGACCGCTTTGGCGATCTGCCCGATCCGGGTCGGCCGCTCCATCCACGGCGGCCGGCCGTCGGACTTCCGTGCGGGGGCGGGGCGGGACGCCGGTGCGGTGGAATCGCTCGTGGCGCGCGTCTTCTCAGCGGTCAGCACCGCGGTACACCCCTTCGTGGCCGAGTCGGTGGGCGAACTTGTTCGCGCCCAGGACGAGTGCGGTGCCGATGACCGCCTTGACGAGTCCGACGGCGGCGGCGACGCCCCAGTCGTTGTCCTTGATGCCGTGGTAGTAGACGTAGGTGTCGAGGACCTCACCGGCGTCCGGGCCGACCGCGTCGCGCTGGAGCAGGATCTGCTCGAAGCCGACGGAGAGGATCTGCCCGAGGTTGAGGATCAGCAGCAGGATGAGTACCGGGGCGATACCGGGCAGGGTCACGTGCCAGAGGCGGCGTCGGGGGCCCGCGCCGTCGATCGCAGCGGCCTCGTACTGCTGCTTGTCGATGTTCAGCAGCGCGGCAAGAATGATGATCGTGCCCCAGCCGGCGTCCTTCCAGGCCACTTGGAGGGTCAGTAGCCAGGGGAAGGCGTTGGGGTCGCTCATCATGTCGTAACGCGGCAGCCCCAGGCCGCCGAGTACGTCGGGCAGAAGACCCGCACCGCCCAGGATCTGCTGGAAGATCGAGACGATGATGACCCAGCCGATGAAGTGCGGCAGATAGACGACGCTCTGCACGAAGCGCCGGATGCGGTCGCTGGCGATGCTGTTGAGCAGCAGGGCCAGGGCGACCGGGACCGGGAAGAAGAACACCAGCTGGACGAGGGCGATCTCCAGGGTGTTGAACGTCGCGGACCAGAAGGTCGGCTCACCGAACGCCGCGGAGAAATTGGCGAACCCCACCCAGACGCTGTGCATGTAGCCGAGGTACGGCTGGTAGTCCTGGAACGCCACCACGTACCCGAGCAGCGGTACGTAGTGGAAGACGACGAAGTACAGCAGGCCGGGCAGGGTGAGCAGCAGCATCACCCGGTCCCGCTTGATCCGCTGCCGGAGCGTCAGCCGGTGCTGTGCGACGACGGCCTGGGCAGCGGGCGGGGAGGGTGTTTCAGCCTTCTGCCGCCGCTTCTCCCGCGGCAACGGGGGTGCTGTTTCAGCCATGGTGCGTCCTGTTCGGCTGGGTGGCGCATGGTGAGCCTTCTGGGGCCGCAAGTTAGTAAGCGGTTAACCCAAGCGTCAAGAGATCCCGTCGAAACTCATCGACACACGACACCTCTCACCATCGAATCCGGTCCAACGAATCACCAGAAACTGCTCACTGATGGACAGTTGGTGTGACCGTGAGCTTGACGGTCGGGCACCGCGCTCCTTAGCGTGCCGGTCATTCCATAGAACGCGATTACTATCCGGAGGCAGGGTGCGAACCACCGAAGAGGCACCGGCTCATTCCGGTAGCGATGCTGCGGGCCCGCCCCCGCGACGGCCGCGCACGGTCCTGGCCATGAGCCCCGGACTGCTCGACGACGTCTTTCCGCCACGGGTACGGGCCCGCCTCGAAGAGACCGCCGACCTCCTCACCCCGTCCGTGATCAGCGAGTTCGACTCCCCGGACGCCGTCGCGGCGCTGGGGTCCGCCGAGGTCCTGCTCACCGGCTGGGGCTGCCCGCCCGTCGACGCCACTCTGCTGGACCGGGCACCCGGGCTGCGCGCCGTGATCCACGCGGCGGGCACGGTGAAGACGTTTCTGTCGCCGGCCGCGTTCGACCGCGGAATCGTCGTCTCCTCGGCCGCCGCCGCCAACGCCGTACCGGTCGCCGAGTTCACCCTGGCGGCGGTCATCATGGGCGCCAAGCGGGTCTTTCCGCTGGCCGGACTCTTCCGCACCCGGCGCACCCACCGCACCGGCGCCGACCTCGACCGTCAGCACTGGCTCGGCACGCACGGCCTGACCATCGGCGTCGTCGGGGCATCCCGGATCGGCCGCCGGGTCATCGAACTGCTCCGGGTCCTCGACGCCGAGGTACTGCTGTACGACCCGTATGTCAGTGCAGCCGAGGCGGAGCTGCTCGGTGTCACCCCGACCGACCTGGACACCCTGGTGGCGACCAGCGACGTGGTGACCGTCCACGCCCCCGACACACCGGAGACCCGCGGGATCATCGACGCCCGGCGGATCGGCCTGATGCGCCCCGGCACCCTCCTCGTCAACACGGCCCGCGGCCCCCTGGTGGACACCGAGGCGCTGACCGGCCACCTGGTCAGCGGGCGGCTGGACGCCGTCCTCGACGTGACCTCGCCGGAGCCGCTGCCGGACGGCCACCCGCTGTGGGACCTGCCGAACGTCTTCCTCACCCCGCATCTCGCGGGCGCCCAGGGCAACGAGGTGGGGCGGCTCGGCGCGCTCGCCGTCGACGAACTGGCGCGGTACGCGCGGGGAGCACCGTTCGACCACCCGGTGCACCGGGCCGACCTGGGGAGGATCGCATGAGCTCCGTCGCCGCGCGGGCCGGTGCCGTGACCGGCAATGTCTGTCCGGAAAGAGCGTCGTCCAGTGCGTGCGATCGCAAGGCGGCCGGAAGCTCTTGTACCGGAGTTACCAGGGCTTTTGACCAACGCCGTGAGCGTGCGTGATGGGCGGCGCGACGAGGCAGAGCCTGCCGGGAGGGGCACTAGGCTCGGCGTCACACAACAGCCACCAGCAGGGGGTGAGCCGGATGCGCCGGCAGAGCACAGCCACGGACGGACAACGCCGCGCGACGGTCACCGATGTCGCGCGGCGCGCGGGCGTCTCGACGGCCACGGTCTCCCGCGTACTGAACCGCAACTACCCGGTCGCCGAAGCGACCCGGGAGCGGGTCGAGTCCGCGATGCGCGAGCTCGGCTATGTCGTCAACGCCCACGCCCGTGCGCTGGCCGGGGTGTCCAACCGCACCGTCGGCATCATCGTCAACGAGGTCATCGACCCGTTCTACGCGTACATCGCGCGCGGCGTGGAGCGGGAGGCGGCGCTCGGCGGCCGGCTCTGCCTGGTCTGCTGCACCCAGGGCGATCCGCAGCGCGAGCTGGCGTTCATCGATCTGATGCACGAGCGCAGGGCGGACGCGGTGGTCGTGGTCGGCGGTTCCCTCGCGGACCGCGGCTACACCACCGAGCTGGCCCGCCGGGCGCGCGAGCTGGACGCGGGCGGCTCGAAGCTCGTGCTGTGCGGCAGGTCGCCGCTGGGCGAGCAGGCCCCGACCGTCGCGGTCGAGTACGACAACGAGGGCGGCGCCTTCGCCATCACCGACCACCTGCTGATGCAGGGGCACGAACGGATCCTGTATCTCGGCGGCCCGCCCAGGCTGTCCACCACCCGCGACCGGCTGGCCGGGCACCAGCGGGCCCTGGAGCTGCGCGGCGTCACGCCGGACCCCGAGCTGGTCCAGCCCGGCGCGTTCAGCCGTAACTTCGGGTACCGGCGGATGGCCGAACTGCTGCGGGACGGACCGGACTTCACCGCGGTCTTCGCCGCCAACGACATGGTGGCGGCGGGCGCGGCGCAAGCTCTGGAGGAGGCCGGGGTCCGGGTGCCGAAGGACGTGTCCCTGGTGGGGTACGACGACATCCCGGTGGCCCAGGAGCTGCGGCCGCGGTTGACCACCGTCCACATTCCGCTGGAAGAGATGGGCCGCCAGGCCGTACGGCTCGCCGTGACCGGTGGGGACGAGGACGACTGGCGCGAGCCGACGACGGGTGCGTTGCGCCTCGGCACCCACATCGTGGTACGCGATTCCGTTGCTCCACACCCCGGACGACCCAACCGCATGTGACCGGTTACTTCCCGCCTGTCCGCAGTTGGCCATAGAAAATCACAGTAACTTCCCGACTCCTCTTGCGGGTCGATAGCAACCGCTTACATGCTGACGCCGAGCAGCACCGTTCCGCACGCTTCCGCCCCTCACTCGTTTCTGCAGGGAGAGTTCCGCATGCGTATGCCCATCGACTCCGCCGGCTCCTCCACCGCCCGTTCCGCCACCTCCTCCCCCGTCAGCAGGCGTTCCGTTCTCGCGGCCGCAGCCGGTGCCGGGGCAGCGCTCGCCCTCGGCGCCGGCACGGCCCGGGCCGCGACGGCCGGTGCCGCCGCCTCACCGGGTGCCCGCCCGGTCGAGCTGACCCTGACGGCCCGGCCCGCCGCCGAGGCCGAGCGGCTGCGGCTCGGACAGGCCCTGCGCGGCTCGGAGTTCCAGCCCACCGGCCTGTACGTGCCGGCCGGCACTCCCCTCTCCCTCACCGTCCAGCCGTACGACGATCTGTTGCCCACCCTCTGGATCGGTGCCTGGGACTACTACGGCGAAGTCACCGAGCCCCGTAGCTATCCGCTGACCGCGGGTGCGAACAAGGTCACGGACCCGCACGGCGGCCCGGTCTACCTCACCCTGACGGGCCGCGGCGAGCGCGCGGGTGTGCTGGTCCGCTCCGGCGCCGTCCCCATGCCGGTCTTCGCGCTGGGCCGCACCTCGGAGACCGACTACCAGCGGCAGCTGGACACGCTCACCGCATCGCCGTACGTCGAACTCCACGCGCCGCACACCATCATGACGCTCACCCGCGAGGGCGCGCTGCTCTACCGCGGTGAGGACCACGCGGCGCTGCTCGGACTGGTCGAGACGATCATCGACTCGCACGCCCGGATCAGCGGTCTCGACGGTTCGAAGCCGGTGCACCGGCGCAAAGCGGGGCCGTACCACTTCACCGAGGTCAGCAAGGTCCCGGCCGGTGTCGGCGCCTACGCCACACACGGCTACAACGGTTTCCCGCGGGCCTATCTCGACCGGGCCACGACGGTGGAGGGGCTGCGGACCCGCGGCTGGGGGCTCTACCACGAACTCGGCCATCTGCACCAGCAGTTCGCCTACAAGCCGGGCGGTCTGACCGAGGTCACGGTCAACATCTACTCGCTGGCCGCGCAGCGCACCCTGGAGCAACCGTCCAACCTCCTCACGGTCGATCCGAAGACGGGCCTCACCTACTTCCAGTCCGCGCAGCGCAAGTTCGGCACGGCCGGGCTGACGTACGAGAACTCCTTCGGCGCGTACGAGAAGCTCGTCCCGCTGCGCCAGTTGGAGCTGGCCTTCGGCGAGGACTTCTGGCCCCGGCTGCACAAGCTGGTCCGCGAGGAGAACCCGCAGTCCCAGTACACGGAGAACGACAAGCGCTACCGCGCCCTCGCCACGTACTCCAGCCGTATCGCGGGCTACGACCTCACGGACTTCTTCGTGAACACCTGGGCATTCCCGATCGATGCCACCGGCAAGGCCGAACTGGCCGCGCTGAACCTGCCGAAGCCGCCCGTCGACCCGTCGACGCTGGCCGACTGACCGCAACAAGAGGGAGTTCACCGTGAACCTCAGCAGAAGAACCCTCCTCGCGGCGAGCAGCGCCACCGCCGTCACGGCCGCGACGACACTCCTGACATCGGCCGGCGCCGCGCAGGCCCGTCCGGTCTCGGCCGCACCGGCCGAAGCCGCAGCCACCGCCGACTTCGACACGCTGCTCCAGCGGGCCGAAACGCTGCTCACCGGCGGCGGGTTCGACCCCGCCGACGCCGACTTCACGGCCGCGGTCACGGCACTGGACGCCACGGCCAACGGCCTCTGGGACACCCTCGACCGCGGCGCCGGACGCACCGCGCTCTGGTCCGACCTCTCACCCCTCACCGACCCGGGCAACTTCGGCCAGAGCTACACGCGCCTGCGCACCCTCGCGACCGCCTGGGCCACCGAGGGCACCTCCCTCGCAGGGAGCGCACAGGTGGCGGATGCCCTCGTCGCCGCGCTGCGCTTCAGCCACGACACCGCGTACAACCCGGCCAAGCGCGAGACGGGCAACTGGTGGTTCTGGGAGATCGGCGCCCCGCGTGCGCTGATGGACTGCGCCGTCATCCTGCGCGACCGGCTTCCCGCAGCCGATCTGACGGACTATCTCGCGGTCGTCGACCGGTTCTGCCCGAACGCGGACCGCCGTACCAACTCCCCCACGCTGTCCGAGACCGGCGCGAACCGAACCGACAAGGCCGTCATCGTGGCGCTGAGCGGGCTGCTGGGGCGGGACGCCGCCAAGCTGGTCTCGGCCCGTGACGCACTCTCCGACGTACGCGACTCCGGCCGCAACAGCCTCTTCCGGTACGCGACGTCGGGTGACGGCTTCTACCAGGACGGGTCGTTCATCCAGCACGACGTGGTCGCCTACACCGGTACGTACGGCGTCGTGCTGCTCAGCGGCACCGCCTATCTGCTGGCACTGCTGGCGGGCTCCGAGTGGGCGGTGGCCGATCCGAAGGTGTCGGTGGTGTACGAGGCCGTCGAGCGGACCTTCACCCCGGTGATCTTCGACGGACTGATGATGGACTCGGTGCGCGGCCGGGCGATCTCCCGGCAAGCCGCCGGTGACCACCGCGACGGCGCGGCGGCCGTCGCGGCGATCCTGCTCCTCGCGTCCGGTGCACCCACCGAGTACGCGGGACGCTGGCGGGCACTGGTCAAGGGCTGGCTGACCCGCAACCGCACCACTCCCTTGGAGACCCTCGCGAGCCTGCCCCAACTCGCCCTGGCCAAGGCCGTCCTGAACGACGCGACCGTCCCGGCCGAGGCGCGTACGACCGGCAGTTCCGTCTTCGCCGACATGGACCGCGTGGTGCACCGCCGCCCAGGCTGGGCCTGCGCGCTGTCGCTGTCGTCGAAGCGGATCTCGGCGTACGAGGCGGGCAACGGCGAGAACCTGCACGGCTGGTACACCGGCGACGGCATGACGTATCTGTACGACGGCGACGATCTGCGGCAGTACAACGACGGCTTCTGGCCGACCGTCGATCCGTACCGGCTCCCCGGCACCACGGTCGACACCCGGCAGCGCACCGATCTCGGCACGAGCGCGGGCACGTCCACCTACCGTCCGTCCAATGCCGTCGCGGGCGGCGCCGTGCTGGACGGCAGGTACGTCGCGGCCGCGATGGAAGTGATCGGCGCGCAGGGCACGACTCTGCGGACCAGGAAGTCGTGGTTCCTGCTGGACAACGCGGTGATCGCGCTCGGTGCCGGCATCACGGCGAGCGACGGCCGCCGGGTCGAGACGATCGTGGAGAACCGCAACCTGGGCACCGACGGCAGCCACCGGCTGCTGGTCGACGGCGTCCGGCAGCCCGGCGACCAGGGCTGGACCCACGAGTTCGACGGAGCCCGGTGGGCGCACGCGGACGGCGTGGGCGGCTATGTGTTCCCCGAGGGGACCACCCTGAACGCCCTGCGTGAACAGCGCACCGGTACCTGGCAGGACATCAACTCCGGGTCGGACACGGGCGGCACCGCCGATCCCGTCACCCGCCGCTATCTGACGCTCTGGGTGGACCACGGCTCCTCCCCCACCGACGCCCACTACGCCTACGTGCTGCTGCCCGGCGCGTCGGCGGCGGCGACCGCCGCCTGGTCGCGGTCCCGGCCGGTCCGGATCATCGCCAACGACGCGACCGCGCAGGCCGTGGAGGTACGCCGGGCCGGACTGACCGCGGTGAACTTCTGGGGCGCAGGGACAGCGGCCGGGATCACCGCATCGGGCCCCGCGTCGGTGCTCGTGCGGCGTCACGGCGCGCGCGTCAGCGTCGCGGTCGCCGACCCGGGACGGACGCTCACCACGCTCTCGGTCGAGCTGCCGTTCCGCGTACGGTCGGTGGTGGACGCCGATGACTCGGTGAGCCTGGCCCCGGGCCCGAGGCCCGTCCTCACCGTCGCCGTCGGTGGCTCGCGCGGCCACACCCACCGCGCCGAACTCACCCAGTAACCCCACCCCTGCACACCCCCTTCGAGGAGCAGCACCACCATGTCCGTCGCACCGCATCTGCAACTGCCGCCGCCCGACCGGGTTTTGTCGTCCCGTACTGGCTGGACCCGGGCCCACTGGGAGGCGACGGCCGACCGGATGCTGGACGCGCTGGTGCCGTACGCGACACCCGGCTTCGCGCAGTACCGGCTGCCGGGCCGCACCAGCTGGTCGGGGGTCGTCTCGGACGGTCTCGAAGGGTTCGCGCGGTCGTTCCTGCTCGCCGCCTGCCGGATAGCGGGCGCGGGCGGGGCGGTCGCCCCCGCACTGATCGAGCGGTACACGGCGGGCCTGGCCGCGGGCACGGATCCCGGGAGCGGTGAGGCGTGGCCGCGGCTGACGGACTGTTCGCAGCAGATGGTGGAGGCGGCATCGGTCGCGGTCGCGCTGCACGAGACCCGGCCGTGGATCTGGGACAGGTTGGACGCCCGAGTGCAGGAGCGGGTCGTCGACTGGTTCTCCGGGTTCGTCGGCGGGCGTACCTGGGACAACAACTGGCGGCTGTTCCAGGTGGTGTCCGAGCAGTTCCTCGCCTCGGTCGGCGCCCCGTACAGCCGCGCGGACATCGAGACCAATCTGGACAGGATCGAGGACTGGTACGTCGGTGACGGCTGGTACACCGACGGGGACGGCCGGAACTTCGACTACTACATCGGCTGGGCCATGCATCTGTACCCGCTGCTGTGGTCCCGGATCGCGGGCCCCGACGACGGCGGCCGCACCGAGGTCTACCGGCAGCGGCTCAGCCGGTTCCTGGAGGACTATCCGCACTTCTTCGGCTCCGACGGGGCGCCGGTCCACCAGGGCCGCTCACTGACGTACCGGTTCGCCGCACTCGCACCGGTGTGGATGGGGGCACTGACCGACTGCACCCCGCTCGCGCCGGGGCTGACGCGCCGGCTCGCCTCGGGCACGATGCGGCACTACGCGGAGCGCGGTGTGCCGGACGAACGGGGGCTGCTGACACTGGGCTGGTACGACACGTTCCTGCCGAGCACCCAGCCGTACTCCGGTCCCGCTTCGCCGTACTGGGCGAGCAAGGGTTTCCTCGGGCTGCTGCTCCCTGCGGACCATCCGGTGTGGACAGCGCGTGAACTCCCGCTGCCCATCGAGGAGTCCGACCGGTTCACCGCGCTGCCGGCCCCCGGCTGGCTGCTGCACGGCACCCGTGACGACGGCATCGTGCGGCTGATCAATCACGGCAGCGACCACAATCCGCCCTACGACGAGACGACCGACCCGTCCGAGGGCGTGGAGGACCCGCACTACGCGAAGTTCGCCTACTCGACGGCGACGGCCCCCGAAGCCGCTCCGCACGCCGTGGCACGCTCCATCGACGGCCATCTGGCACTCGTGGCCCCGGACGGCACGCCGTCGCCGCGCCGCCGCATCCATCCGCTGCGCTGCGAGGACCGCGTGGCCGCCTCCTGGTACGCGGCCCGGCTGCCCGGCGACGATCACCCGTACCGGATCGAGACGACGAGTGTGCTGCACGGCCCGTGGGAGATCCGGGTCCACCGGGTCGAGGCGCCCGAGGGTGTGGTGGTGCGGGAGGGCGGTCACGCGGTCGCCCACACGGAGAGTCCGTTCGCCCTGTCGGGTCCCGACTGGGCGCTGGCCCGTACCGCCGACGGTCTGAGCAGCGCCCTGGTCGCGCTGTACGGTTGGGACGGTGGTGCCGAAGGGGCCGCTGTGGCGCGTGACGTCCAGTCCAACGCGTACGGGCCGCGCTCCGCGATCCCGTATCTGCGCAGCCGACCGCACCCGGGCGGACGGAGCATCCATGTCTCGCTGGTCGCCCTCTCCCGGGACACCGTGCATCCGGCGGCGTTGCGCGACTCGGTGCGGGTGCGGGCGGGATCGGAGTCGGTGGTACTGACGTTCCTGGACGGTACGACGGTCGAGGTCTGACCGCGGTCACCTGACGATGCTGTTCCCCTCTCGACGGTCGATGTGCCCGACCAGTTCCCGCGCCAGGGACTTGATCGTGTCGAGCCCCGCCCTGCCCCACGGGCGAGGCACGGTGTCGACCGCGCAGACGGCGCCCAGGGCGATGCCCGTGCGGTCGATGAGGGGCGCGCCGAGATAGGAGCGGATGCCTATGTCGTCGACCACCGGATTCCCGGCGAACCGCGGGTAGTCGCAGACGTCCTCCAGGACGAGCGCCTTGCGTCGTACGACGACATGCGGACAGTAGCCGTGGTCGAGGGCCACGTACCGGCCGGCGCGGCCACTGCCCGCGGCCGTGGCGCCCAGGTGTGAACCCCTGTGCGTGCCGGCCGGGGTGTGCAGTCCGGCGAAGAACTGCCGGTTCCCGTCGATGAAGTTGACCATCGAGAAGGGCACATCGGTCACTTCGGCGACCCGGTCGGCGAAGGCGTCGAAGTTGTCGAACGAGGTGTCGGCGCGTTCCGCCAGGCCCAGGGTACGAAGACGTTGAGTACGGACGAGGGCGTCGCGGTCGACGGGCGTGAGCAGCAGCCGGCCGGCGGCATGCCGGGTCACGTGTGGGCTCCGAAGGCGGTCAGCGGGGCCGGGGCGGAGGTGACGTTGATCAGGTGCTGCACCAGTGTGACCAGGGCCCCGGTGCCGGAGCTGGCGATCCGGGCGTCGCAGAGCACGACCGGCACGTCCGGTCCCAGATCGAGCGCGGCCCGTACTTCCTCGGGGGCGTAGCGGTAGGCGCCGTCGAACTCGTTCACCGCGATGATGAAGCCGATACCGCGCCGCTCGAAGAAGTCGACGGCGGCGAAGCACTCCGCGAGCCTGCGGGTGTCCGCGATCACGACCGCTCCCAGCGCGCCCTGGGAGAGCTCGTCCCACATGAACCAGAAGCGTTCCTGGCCTGGGGTGCCGAACAAATAGAGCACATGCTGCTCGTCGAGGGTGATGCGGCCGAAGTCCATCGCCACGGTGGTGGAGGTCTTGGACTCGATGCCGTCGAGGCTGTCGGTCGCGGCGCTGACCTGGGTCAGCAACTCTTCCGTGCTGAGCGGCGCGATCTCGCTGACCGCGCCGACGAAGGTCGTCTTGCCGACGCCGAACCCGCCTGCCACCAGCACCTTGAGCGCCACGGGAAAGCCTTCGGATGTGTCGGGCCCGGCGGAGTCATAGCCGCGGCCTACGTCATAGGAACCGCCGGAGCCGTAGGAACTGTCGGAGCCGTAGGAACCCCCGGCGTCATAAGAACCATCCGGGCCACAGTAACTGTCGGAGCCATAGGAGTTATCGGAGCCGTAGGAACTGTCGGAGCCGTAGACGCCGCGGCAGCTGTAGGCATCGCCGGAGCCGCCATGCCCTTCCGGATAGCCACGGTTTCCGTGGCTCCCGTGGCTCCCGTGGCTTCCATGGTCTCCATGGCCTCCGTGGCTTCCTCGGTCTCCATGGCTTCCTCGGTCTCCATGGCTTCCGTGGTCTCCGTGGCTTCCATGGTCTCCGTGATCTCCACGGTCTCCATGATCTCCACGGTCTCCATGGCTTCTGAGACTTCCGAAGTCTTCGGGGCATGCGCTGTTCTCGTACGCGGCTGGGCTGCCGAAGCCGTCAGAGCTGTCGTCGTAAGCCATCGAGCACTGCCTCCAGCAGAGATCGGTCGGTGGGCATGTCATGGAAGGCGGGCGGGTGCGCGGTGACTGCTCCGCAGTCCACCAGGTCGGAGACGAGCACCTTGGTGACGACTGCGGGCAGCCCCAAATGGGCGGCGATCTCGGCCACCGAGGTGGGGCCGCCGCACAGCCCCAGCGCGACGGAGTGTTCGGGACCGAGATGGACCTGTGGCTCGGTCCCCGTGGCCATCACCAGGGAGAGCAGATCGAGCACGGCCGTCGGACGGGTCCGGCCGTTGCTCACGGTGTAAGGGCGGATGAGCCGGCCGGCCGCGTCGTCGAGCAACGGCGCGTCCTGCGGAACCGACACCCTCACAGCCCCGTGGTGCTCGGGGCCCCGGCCGCCTGTCTTGCCGGAGTCATCAGGTAGGGCCGGACGCTCTTGACCAGCATCGCCATCTCGTAGCCCAGTACCGCCGCGTCCGCCTCACGGCCGGCGAGGACGGCGAGGCAGGTGCCCGAGCCCGCGGTGGAGACGAACAGGAGCGTCGAGTCGAGCTCTACGACCACCTGGCGTACCTCGCCACTGTCACCGAAGCGCGCGCCGGCGCTGCGGCCGAGCGAGTACAGGCCGGCAGCCAGCGCCGCCATGTGGTCGGCGCTGTCGGCGTCCATGCCGTGGAGGGCTTTCACCAGCCCGTCGGCGGAGAGAAGGACTGCGCTGCGTGTGTACGGGACGCGCTGGACCAGCCCGCTCAGCAGCCAGTCGAGGTCCGAGACCTGACCGGACGACATATCGGTCGCCATGGTGCATCTACTCCTTGGAGGTGTTCGTTTCGAGGGGGTTGGTGGTCCCGCCCGCGTGCATGTCCGGGGCCGGGGTCTGGGGGTTGGTGGTCCCGCCCGCGTGCGTGTCCGGGGCCGGGGTCTGGGGGTGCGGGGCGACGGTTGCCGTGAGTCCACGTACCGGCAGCGGTTCGAGCGGGGCCCGGGGCTGCCGGGCAGGCGCCGTTCCGGGGCTCGTGCCCGCCGCCTGGACGGTGTCCGTCTCGGATTCGGCACGGGCCTCCGCGAGTTCGATGCCGCGCCGGAAGGCCGCCATGAGTCCCGGGTCGTGCAGGGCCTGTTCATCCTCACTGCGTGGGGCCGGTGCCTCCCTGAGCTGTGGGACGAGGTGCTCCTGGTTGGCCCGCCTCGGGAGTTGGGGGCGGCCCATGGTGCCGCGTACCACGCCGGGCTGGGGTTGAAGCGCCTCGGGGTGAAGCGCCTCGGGCGCGTCGTCGGTGCCCCGGTCTCCGATACCGGACTCGGCCCGGGCCGGGCGGTCGAGGCGCTCCGCGCGCAGTGGGAGCGGTGGGGCTTCGCCCTGGCGTCCGGTCTGCTGGGCCGGCTGATGCAGGCGCAGCGGCTGGCTGGGGACGTAGGGCCGGCGGTTACTGCTCGGCTGCGGACTCGGGGCGGGGCCCCGGTCGGGCCCGGGACCGAGGCCCCGGTCCGGGTTCGGCCTGCGGTGGCTGCCGGTGCCGTCCTCGACCGGTGGCCGGTGCACGGGACCGGGGGGCGGGACCGGAGCCGCGTCACCCCCGGCCGGAACGTCACCGTCCAGGCCCAGGAGGGACCGAGGGAGGACGAGTACGGCCTGCGTACCGCCGTAAATGTTGCTCTGCAACCGGACCGCGATACCGTGCCGTCGGGCCAGTGACGCGACGACGAACAGGCCGATCCGGCCGTCCTGGAGCAGATGGGCCACGTTGACCTGGTCGGGTTCGGCGAGCAGGGCGTTCATCCGCTTCTGCTCGTTGCCCGCCATACCGAGGCCCCGGTCCTCGACCTCCAGGGCCAGCCCGGCGGTGACCTGCTGGGCACGTAGCAGCACTTGGGTGTGCGGGGCCGAGAACACCGTGGCGTTCTCGACCAGTTCGGCCAGCAGATGGATCACATCGGCGACGGCGTGTCCGCGCAGCGTGCCGTCGATCGGCGGTACCAGTTTGACCCGCGGGTACTGCTCGACCTCGGCGATCGCCGAGCGCAGGACCTCGGTCATGGTGACCGGGTTGCTCCACTGCCGCCGGGAGACGGCGCCACCGAGGACGGCGAGATTTTCCGCGTACCTGCGGATGCGGGTGGCGAGATGGTCGACATGGAAGAGGCCCTTGAGCAGATCGGGGTCCTCGACCTCCTGCTCCAACTCGTCGAGCAGCTGGATCTCGCGGTGGACGAGCGACTGGAGCCGGCGGGCGAGGTTGACGAAGACCTCGACCTTCTGGTCCTCGCCGGTGTGGTCGGAGAGCCGGGACGCCTGCACGACCGCGGCCACCGCGACTTCCTGCTGGCGGCCGAGTTCCTGCGCGAGCAGCTCGAAGACGTCGCTGCCGGGAACGGCGGGCTGCGCGGGCCGCCGTGCGGGCACGGGCTCGCCGTTGCGGAGCTGTTCCACCACCCGTCGCAGTTCGGCCTGGCCGAGGGCGCTGGCGCGGCGGAGCGCCAGACAGCGGCCGAAGACGGTGGTGGCGACGCGGTTGGCCGCGAGGTACGCGGCCAACACGGCGGCGAGGGCCAGCGCACCGGCCCCGCCCAGCCCGATCCACAGTTCGGTGGACGGCCGGGCTCCGGTGGAGCGGACGGTGAAGACGACCGCTGCGGCTCCGCTCAACACCGCGGCGGCCGCCGGCAGCACCGCGGTGCGCAAGAGTTGGGGGCGGATACGCGCCTCGGGGGATGGTCGGGCGGCGCGCGGCCTGGCCGTGGCCGAGTGGGAACGGGCACCCGGTCGGCCGTGCCGTCCGCCCTCTCGGCGTTCCGGTCGCGCTTCGGGTGCGCGAAGTTGAGACATCAGTGTCCTCGGTACGTGGCGCACCAGGAATCGGCGTTCCTCCGGTGGCACCTACGGTTCTGGTCAGGCTCGGTTCATCGGTCCGGCGGGCTCGCAAGACATGAGCCCACCGTAGATCGCCGCGCACACACGGTAGTCGTCCATCACGCAGCTGCGACGGGCAGTTGTCGAACTTGCCCGCCATCCGTCCCGCTCCGGTATGAGTTCTCGCACAAAAGACCGGTTACACCGCATTGACACCTGGTCGACGGACACCCGAACGGCCCACGGGGATCACCGAAGAACGTCATCGACCGGGACCTGATCGAGTCCGGGTTCCGGCACCTGACGCAGGTGGCCGTCTCCGCACGCGAGGTCCTGCACCTGTATGCCGTCGGTCACACCCATGCCTCATGACGTCACGCACGTCTCGTCCGACCTGACAAGCACCGGACTCGGTGGGCCGAGGATGCCTGGCCATCTCTCGACCTGGCTCCGCTTGACCTTGACACAGTGACAAGGTCTTCACTGTGGCCAAGGAGGTGGTCCTGATGACCATGCCGAAAGAGGACAGAAACACGATGCGAGCTCTCCAGGGGCTGGAGAACAACAGCTCGTCGGCCCGGCTGCAGGCAGCGCTGGCGGTCGGCACGACCCCGGACCCGGGGTTCGTCGGCAAGCTCATCGAGCGATGCGCGATCGAACCCGAGTTCTACGTACGCGAAATGCTGACGTGGGCACTCACCCGCCACACGGCATCGACGACGGTCCCGGTGCTTCTCGACGAAGTCCGCTCGGAGCGTGCGCAGGCACGGAGCCAGGCGTTGCACACGCTGTCCAAGATCGGGGATCGGCAAGCGTGGCCGGCGATCACACCGGCGCTGCTGTCCGACGCCGTCGACGAGGTGGCCCGGAGCGCCTGGCGGGCAGCGGTCGTGCTCGTGCCCGAAGGTGAGGAGCACGAGTTGGCCCTGGTGTTGGCGACACAGCTCGGGCGCGGCGAACGCGAGACGCAGCTGAGCCTCAGCCGGGCGCTGATCGCGCTCGGGGAGGTGATGTTGCCGCCACTGGGCGCCGCGGCGACGGATCTCGACCCTCGCGTGCGCGCGCACGCCATCGCCACGGAACGGCTTTGGCGCGACCCGGATGCCGGATTCGATTTCGCGATCGAGGAGGCGAAGCGCATCATCGCCCTCGGCGGGGACGGCCAGGAGGGGCGGTAGGCAGTGTTGATCGGTGATGTCGCGCGACGGTCCGGGGTCAGCGCCCGCATGCTCAGGCACTACGAATCGCTCGGCCTGGTGCGGCCGACGGGTCGGACCGACTCCGGCTATCGCGCGTACTCCAGCGAGAACATCCGGCGAATCTTTCATATCGAGAGCCTGCGGTCACTGGGACTTTCGCTGCACGACGTCAGGCGCGCGCTCGATGACCCCGGCTTCGCGCCCGCGGAGCTCGTCGACGACCTCATCCGCCGGACGCGAGATCGCATCGCAGCGGAGACGGAGCTGCTCACGCGACTCAGTCGGATCGGTGCCGCGGAACCCGCCGGCTGGGAGGACGTCCTCCAGATCGTCGCGCTCCTCCAGGCGTTGGGGTCGAAGAGCGCGGGGGCGCGGCAGCGCGCGGCCCTGTCCGCGGTCGAGGAAGTTCCCGTGCCGGTGGAAGCACTGGTCGAGGCCGTGCTGAGCGAGTCGGACCCGAACGTCGCCGGAGCCCTGCGTTGGGCTCTGGCGCGATCGGGCGAGGACGCGCCGGCACTGTTGGCGGAGGGCCTCTGCTCACCCGCGGCCGAGGTACGGAAACGGGCCGTCCAGTCCATCGCCGAGATTCCGAACGGTGAGGCGACCGCACTGCTGCGGGACGCCCTCATCAACCCCGACATCGTGGTCCGCAGGTACGCGGCTCTGGCCCTCGGGGCACGTGGAGTAGCCGACGCGGTCCCGACGCTCATCGACATGATCGTCGAGGGGAGGAACGACGCCGACGCAGCCGATGCACTCAGCACGCTGGCGAGTGATCCCGCGTTGGAGGATCAGATCGCCACTGGGCTCGTCGACTGCCTCGCCCACGGCACCGTTGGATCGTCTGCACGTCGACGGCTGACACAGGCGCTCGCCGACATTCCGGGGATCCCGACGTCACGCGCCCTCGCAGATCTGTCACATGACGAAGACCGTGCCGTTGCGCTTACTGCGAGATACATTCTCAAGCTACGCAACGCACGATAGCGAATCTCTCCCGGGGCTGTGTGGGGCCCAGTTGTTGCTGGTCACCGCCGACAGGCCCACGGCATCCCGAGGACCCCGGAGAACACCGCCAGTGTCTGGGACGCTCCCACGACGGCTTCACCACCAAGATCCATCTCGCCGCCGAAGGGCGATGCCGGCCTCTCGCCTTCGTCCTGACGCCCGGACACTACGGTGACGGCCCCCGGCTCGAGCGGGTACTGAAAAAGGTTTCCGTGCCTCGCACCGGAGTCGGCCGACCTCGTACCCGGCCCGACCGTGTCCTGGCGGACAAGGCCTACACATCCCGGAGGAACCGCCGCTGCCTGCGACGACACGGAATCCCACACACCATCCCTGAACGCCCCGACCAGCCAACTGATCGTTTCACATGTCGGACGAGGCTCGGCCGAGCTCGCGGACGAACTCCTCCGCCCGGGACCATCCGCCGTAGCCGGAGGCAGGGTTGAGGTGTCCGACCGGGCCGAGGTCCACGAGGCGGCTCCCCCACGCCCGGGCGAGATCGGCGACGTGATCGACATTGGCCAGGGGGTCGTTCGTGCTCGCCGCGACGATGCTGGGGAAGGGCAGGGGTGTCCGCGGCGTCGGCGTCCAGCCCTTTTCGCGCAGGACTTCCGGGGTGGGATAGCCGTCCGGCAGCGGGGTGACGAAGTCGGGCGGCGTCGCCAGCAGCGCCCCCTTGACCGGACGCCGGTGTCGCTGCGCCCAGTGCACGGTGGTCATCACCCCTGCACTGTGGGCGACCAGTAGCACGGGGCCGGAAATGTCCGACAGCGTCTCGTCCAGTGCGGCAACCTGGGCGTCGCGGCTCAGCCTGTCCTTCTCCAGCGGGGGAACGGTTCGGGCGTCGGCGATCTTGTCGGCGAGGACCGTCTGCCAGTGGCCCGGCACGTGATCGCGCAGCCCGGGGACGATGACGACCGTCGGCAGTGCGCTGAGACTCATGACCGCAACTCCGGAATCTTGAGCGCCACGTCGGGGTGCAGCCCCAGGCGGCGCAGATCTTTTTCGTAGGAGAACTTCCCGATGGTGAAGGCCACGCCGCCCGCGAGCGCGACGAGCGGAATCAGCCGCAGTGCGCCGAGCAGGCCCAGGTGGTCCGCGAGCATGCCCGTCACCGCGGGTCCGGGAGCCAGCCCGAGCAGGCTGTTGGCCAGAGTAAGGGTGGCGAAAGCCGTCGCCGCGATGGCGGCTGGGGTCAGATTGGCCACCATGGCGGCCGCCGGACCGGCTGTACCGCCGGCCACCAGGGTCCCGGCCGCGATCAGCACGAGCTGCAGCGGGCCGGCCGGCAGGTGGAATCCCGCCATCAGCAGCACGAACGACCCGAGAGCGCAGACGATCGCGACGATCCACTTCCGGGCCGCGGCCTTCCGACTGAGGCGGTCCGCGACGATCCCGCAGAGGATCATGCCAATGCCGCTGATCAGCGCGAAGACCCCGGCGGCCAGGCCGGCCTTCGCGGGAGGCATGGCGTAGTACCGGTTGAGGAAACTGGGTATCCACGCGAGCAGGGCCATCGCGATGAACATCTGCAGCCCGCTGCCGATATAGGCGCAGACCACGGAGACCGAGGAGAACAGTCGCGGCAGCTGGGTCCGGATGGAGGCGCGTTCGCCGGACATGGCGCTCTTACGGATGGACGCCGGGCCCAGCCTCTTCTCGGTGACCACGAGGCCGTAGACCGCGGCCAGGACCAGCCCGAGGATTCCCATGGCGCCGAACGCCCAGCGCCAGCCATGCTGCTGGGCGATCACACCGCCGACCGACACACCCAGCACGGATCCGAACGATCCCCCCGCCATGAAGGCTCCGGAGAGCGTGGCCCGCAAACCGATGGGGAACACGCTGAGAACCACCGCGATGCCGACGCTCCCGTAGGCCGCCTCACCGACGCCCACCATGAACCGGCCCAGGAACATCTGGCCGTAGCTCGCCGAAATGGCGCAGCCCAGCGTCGCCAGGCTCCAGGCCATCGCGGCGATGACCAAGGTCCTGACCCGGCCCCAGCGGTCCGCCAGAAGCGACAGGGGGAAGGTGAGCACACCGACCATCAGGGCCACGATGCCGCTGAGAGAGCCCAACTGGGCATCGGAGAGCAGCCATTCCGCTTTCAGCAGAGGAAAAACCGCGTTGAGGACCTGTCGCGACATGTAGTCGGACAGGAGAAGCCCAAAACCGAGGGCGAACACCAGCCAGGCATAGCTACGGGATACAGCCGGTGCGGCGGGAGACGTCCCCGGCACCATTGGGCCGGCAGTGTGCAGTCCCATGGGCATCACCTTTTCGTCTCTGGTCGGGGCTCAGAAAGGTTGGTCGCCGACCATCCCCGCGCGTTCCATCTTGCGGACGGCGGGCCAGTAGTCCTGGACGGCGTAATGCTGGGTGGAACGGTTGTCCCAGATGGCGACGCTGTTCTTCTGCCAGCGCCAGCGCACCTGGTACTCGGGGACGGCCGCCTGGCTGATCAGGTAGTTCAGGAGATTGCCCGCTCCGGGCGCGTAGTCCTGGCCGAAACGCACGTTCTCCGGCGTGTGGTAGTTGACGAAGTGCGTGGTGAAGGCGTTGACGAAGAGGATCTGCTCACCGGTCTCCGGGTGGGCACGCACCACCGGGTGCTCCGGGTCCGGGAAGCGGGCCTTCAGCTGGTGGCGTTGCTCCGTCGGCATCACAGCGCCGAAGGTCGCCTCGATGCTGTGCCGCGCGCGCAGGCCCGCGATCTGCGTCTTGATGTGCTCCGGCAGCCTGCGGTAGGCCTCAGCCATGTTGACCCAGATCGTGTCACCACCCACGTCCGGTGTTTCCACGCAGCGCAGCACTGCGCCCATGGGCGGGCACGCGCGCCAGGTTGCGTCGCAGTGCAGCGCGTTCTCGTAGTGCTCGGGTTTGCTGTCCAGATCCTTGTAGATGCGGACCAGCCCCGGGTGGTCGGGGTCGCTGCCGACCACCGGATGGTCCTCCAGCGGGCCGAAGCGCCCGGCGAAGGCGATGTGTTCGGCGCGCGTGATGTCCTGGTCACGCAGGAACAGGACCTTGTACTGCAGCAGCAGCGCCTTGATCTCGGAGAACAAGTCGCCGTCGCGCGCGGCGTCGCCGAGGTGCACACCGGACAGTTCGGCGCCGATGGTGCAGGTCAGCGGCTCAACCTCGATCGAGGGACGGAGAACGCCCGGACGCACCAGGGCGGGCGTGTCTTCCTTCGGGCGGACGGGCTGGGGCATGTGCTCACTCCTGGGGGGTCACGTGCGGGCACGGCGAGCTCAGAGGACGAAGACGGAAGATCCCGTGGTCCGTCCCGCTTCCAGGTCACGATGAGCCTGTACCGCGTCCTGAAGGGCGTAGCGCTGGTTGGTCTCGATCTTGATGCGACCGGCCGCGACGTGCCCGAACAGCTCCCCGGCCAGGGCGTCCCGCTCCGCCGGCTCGGCGATGTAGTCGGCCAGCGCGGGACGGGTCACGAACAGCGAGCCGTGGATGGCCAGTTGCATGGCGTCGAGCGGCGGGACTCCGGAGGCTGTGCCGAAACACACCAACAGGCCGCGGCGTTGCAGCGAGGCCATGGATCCGGCGACGGTGTCCTTGCCGATACTGTCGAAGACGACCGGGACGCCCTTGCCGTCGGTCAGTTCACGCACCCGCTCGGCCACGTTCTCGCGCCGGTAGTAGATGATGTGCTCGCAGCCGTGGGCGCGGGCGACCTCCGCCTTCTCCTCGCTGGAGACCGTGCCGATCACCGTGATGCCGAGCAGCTTCGCCCACTGGGAGACGATCAGACCGACGCCGCCGGCCGCCGCGTGGAGCAGCACGGTATCGCCGGACGTCAGCGGATGGATCCGGCGCAGCAGGTACGCCGAGGTGAGTCCGCGCATGGTCATCGCCGCGGCGGTCTCGCAGCCGATCTCGTCCGGCAGCTTGATCAGTGAATCCGCGGGCATGACCCGCTCCGTGCTGTAGGCACCCAGCGGACTGCCGGTGTAGGTCACACGGTCGCCCTCGGCGACATGCGTCACGCCCTCGCCCACGGCCTCGATCACGCCCGAGGCCTCCACGCCGAGCCCCGCAGGCAGTGGAGCCGGATACAGGCCGGTTCGGAAATAGGTGTCGGCGAAGTTGAGTCCGACGGCGACGTGCCGGATCCGTACCTCGCCCGGACCCGGGTCGCCGACGGTGACCTCTTCCCACCGCATGACGTCAGGGCCACCGGTTTCGTGGAATCGAATGGCGTGTACCAAGGCGTGCTCCGTCTACTCGTGTGTGGGGCCGTGTGGGGGCGGCGGCGGGAATCCATGCCGCCGCCAGTGGGGTCGGGTCAGCTCTTGAGGTCGCGCAGCATGGAACCGCGGTGGCCGGGGCGGCGGTTGGGCACCATGCCGAGCTGGGCCAGGGTCTCGTCGGCGTCCGAGTACACTTCGCCGATCTTGTAGATCTTCTTCGCCTCCTGCCCGGTGGCGATCTCACGCCCGAGCGCACGGGCGATCTTGACCATCTGCTCGACCTGTTCCACGGAGGACATCCGCTCGCCCTTGTGCCGCCACAGGTTGTCCTCGTTGCCCACCCGCACGTGCGTGCCGAGCGCGATGCCGATCGCATTCATCGGCGCCACCGCACGCATGGATGCCTCGATGGTGAGCACGGCGCCGTCCGGGACGCGGCGGATGAACTCGATCAGGTCGGCCGGGTGCCGGCCGGCGAACCCGCCACCGATGGCAACGTAGTTGAGCACCAGCGGCCCGCTGTAGATGCCCTTGCGGATCAGCCGCTCCACGGTCTCCAGCTGCGTCATGTTGGCGAGCTGGAAGTGCGGCTGGATGCCGTTGGCACGGAGCCGCTCGAGGTGCTCGAGGTAGAAGTCCGGCCCTGCCTCTACCACCATGTCCCGATAGGCCTTGTAATAGCCGGACTTGGCGATCGAGGTGCCCTCGATGTCCTCGTCGTCGAAGAGCTCGACGATGTTCATCTGGTTGGTGTTGATCGCGATCGTCACCTGGTCGGGCCTGGGAGTGATCTCGGCCAGCATGTGGCGAGTGTCGTAGCTGAGCCACTTGGCGTCGCCACCCTCGTCCTCGGGGGCGAAGGAGATCGACCCGCCGATCTGCAGGACCATGTCCGGCACGGCCTCGCGCAGGCGGGCCATCAGCTCGTTGAACATGGAGATGCGCTTGGATCCGTGGCCGTCCAGCTCGCGCACGTGTATGTGGAGCACCGTGGCACCGGCGTTGTAGCAGTCGACGGCCGCCTGCACGTGCTCGTCCATGGTGAGCGGCAGGTCGTCGGCGTCACCGGGCAGCCACTCCGGCCCGTAGGGCGCGGCCTGGATGACCAGCCTCTCCTGGTTCTCCGGATACAGGGAGTCGTCGAAGAAGTGCATGGTCCATCTCCTTTGTCGGATGGGTCTTCACTCGCCGCACGCATCACTGCTTTCGATGCGAGGCCCAAAGGGCTTGCGAGGAGCGGACGCGGGAATGCAGACGGGGTTCCCGGGCTCGCCGGGGTATCGGAGTAAGATCAGCGGGCCCGGGAGGGGACATGTGGCTGCGAGCAGGGTTTCTGCCCGTCCTCGTGGTGTCGGTCCTGTCCCTTGCGGTGAGGCAACGTTAAGGGCGGGTTACGGCGCGCGCTTGACCGAAGGGGACAGAAGACTTGCCGCTTGGGGACATGCCTTGCCCCCGCGGCCGTCGTCCCCGGATCCAGGCAGGGTCATGCCGGGACATGGCGTGAACGGCCGTTCCACGCCCCTGCAGGAACTTTGGTGATCACTTCTCGCCGGAAGGCTGCTGCCTGGTACCGCGGACCCGCCACTCCCTCGGGCTGCAGCCGAACTGCTCGCGGAACCAGCGCGAGAAAGCACTCGGTGCCGAGAATCCCAGCAGACCGGAGATCTCCGTGAACGAGCGGCGCGGGTTCGCCACGAGCTGCTCCGCGAGCTGGATACGTGTGGCATTGAGAACGGCGGAGAATGTCTCGCCCGAGGCCGCGAGGTGCCGGTGGATCGTCCTCCGGTCGATGCCGAGGCTGTCTGCGACCTGCTCGATCGAACAGCGCCCGGTGGGCAGCAGGACTTCGATCAGCTCACGCACGCGATCCAGCACGGTGGTGTCCTTCGAGACCGCGATGGACTCGAAATACTGCCGGGCGTAGGTCCGCAGCAGCGGGTCCGACATGGGGTTGGGAGCCTTGAGATCGCTGGCGTAGAAGACGATCCCGTTGAACTCCCGGTCGAATTCAACCACGGGGCCGAAGAGGCGTCGGTGGGTACCGGGATCCGCCGGCGCGTCGTGCGTGAAGCACACGGACAACGGCTGCCACCGGGCACCGAGAAAGCTGCGCAGGACCCCGTGGAAGGCACCCACGGCCAGCTCCGTGGCCTGGCGGGCGGCCAATGCCTCACCCAGTTCGAGGCTCACCTTGAGGGTGGCCAGGCCGTTCGCCCCGGAGAGCCGGCTGCGGAGCATCTCGTTGTACATGTGCTCATGGCGGACGAGAAGTTCGAGGGCGCTGCGGACATCGGGCTCGTCGCGCAGGACCAGACTGATGGGGCCGAGATTGGAGAAGCTGCGTCGCTCGGCGAGGAGCAGGCCGAAGTCTCCGCGCCGTGCGACCGCCGCGGAGAGTTCGAGCAGCTGGGTGACCGCCGTGCCGGGGATCCATCTGTCCTGGACCGCGAGGCCGACAGGGTCCAGGCCCACGCGCTTCATCAGGGCCCGCGCATCGATGCCGAGCGACTGGCTGACCTCGACATAGTTGTTCAGCGCTGCATTGCGGACAAGAGGCTTCATGGGCGCGCTCCAGGGGGCTATGTCCCCAAGTGATAAGTGAGATGTCACGTCACGTCAAGCCATTGGCCACGTCGTGACCTAGCGTTGCACCACCGCGGTGGGTCTCTCCGCCTGGATACGGCGTCCCGGCGATCGGAAATCGAGCGGAGAACACCATCGCAAACAAGTCCGGCTGCCGGCCGGACCTGAAAAGGCGGCACGGAATTTCCTGCAGATCAACGCATTCGAGGAAATGAAACACACCGAAACCGTCAGAAATATTCCACAAGGAACGAAGAAAAACGGTACGCACATTTCCTGTTCCAGCCGGCAATGAGCTGCGCACGAGTTCGAAGAGAAATGTGCGACCCGAGGGAGGTCACCATGACGAGCGTGGTCAACGTTCTACGTCGGCCCTGCACCGGGCCGGCCGTGTGGGCGGGTTCGGACCTGGCGGACTCCGAGGAATGGGTCCTGGAGCTCTCGCCGGCTCAGATCGACGAACTCGATGCGGCCCTGCGCGCGGTGCGTACGCGGGGCCTTCCGCTGCTGAAGATGACCGCCGGCGACTTTCCGCTGCCGACCCTGGCCGGCGAGCTGGAGCGCATCGCCGGCGTACTCGAGAACGGACGCGGATTCGTGCTCGTCAAACGTATTCCGGTCGAGCGATACAGCCAGGCGGAGGTGAGTACCATTTTCTGGGGAATGGGCCGGCATCTGGGTGTTCCGGTTTCGCAGAACGCATCGGGCCACATGCTGGGCCACTCACGGGACACCGGCCGCAGCCTTGCCGACCCGGAAACGCGCGGATACCAGACCAGAGCGAGGCTGCCGTTCCACACCGACGGCTCCGATGCCCTCGGGCTGCTGTGCCTGCGAGCGGCCCGCTCCGGCGCACGGACCGCTGTCGTCAGCTCGGCGGCGGTCTACAACGCCATCCTGGTGCGGCGACCGGATCTGCTTGAACGACTGTACCGCACACATTTCCTCGACCTACGGGAGGAGCAAGCCCCTGGCGAGCGCCCGTACACCGCGGTCCCGCTCGCGTCCTGGAGCGAGGGCAAGCTCAGCATGCGCTACAACCGCTGCTACCTCGAATCCGCACAGCGCTTTCCTGATATTCCCCCCTTGGAGCCGACGGACGTGGAACTGTTCGACCTCGTCGACGCACTGGCAGAGTCACCGGAGCTCCGGCTCGAAGTCGACTTCGAGGTCGGCGACCTGCTGTTCCTCAACAACCATGCGGTTCTTCATTCCCGCACGGAATATGAGGACTTCACCGAGCCCGAACTGAAGCGCCACGTCCTGCGGCTGTGGCTGGCCATGCGGCAGGGACGCGGCCTGCCGCCCGGCTTCTGGGGACATCCGCACAGCACCGGCGGCGGTCCCGGCCGCGGCGGGGTTGCCCCCCGCGACGTGATCGCGGCACAGAACTCCGTGGGCCTCGGCGGCTGCCGGCACCAACGGTGACCGCCGCCAACCCGGATCGAGGAGGAAACCGAATGAACAACCTCGCCACGCTCCTGACCGAATCCGCCAGGGCCGACGGCGACCGCGTCGCCGTTCGCCAGGACGAGATCGCCCTCACCTATGCCCAACTGAACGCCGCGAGCGCCCGGTTCGCCACACTGTTGCAAGTCAAGGGCGTCCGGCCGGGCGACCGCGTCGCATTGGTCATGCCCAACGTCACCTGTTTCCCGGTCGCGTACTACGGCATCCTCCGCTGCGGTGGCGTGGTGGTACCGATGAATCCGCTGTTGAAGGCCCGTGAAATAGCCTTCACTCTCCGGGATTCCGGATCGCGGATCGCGGTGACGCTCCTGCGGTGCGCGGACCAGGTCGCAAAGGCCGCGGCGGAAGTCGGAGCCGACTGTCTGGTCACCGACTCGACGGAGTTCGACACCCAGGTGCGGGCCACCGAACCGATGCCCCGCGTCGCCGACCGGGCCGAGGACGACACTGCCGTGATCCTCTACACATCCGGCACGACAGGAACCCCGAAGGGCTCCGAACTGACCCACCGCAACCTGATGACCAACGCGGCCACCACGACCGAGACGCTGCTCCACGTCAGGCCGGTCGACGTACTGTTCGGGGGCCTGCCGCTGTTCCACGCCTTCGGGCAGACCTGCGCTCTCAACACCGCCGTCGCCGCGGGCGCCACTCTGACCTTGCTGCCGCGGTTCGAACCGGCCAGGGCGCTGGAGATCATGCATCACGACGGGGCCACCATCTTCCTGGGTGTCCCCACGATGTACACAGCCCTGCTCCACGCCAGGATCCCCGACGGCTACGACCTCTCACGACTGCGCCTGGCCGTTTCCGGCGGCGCTTCCTTGCCGGTCGAGGTACTGCACGACTTCGAACAGGCATTCGGCGTCACGGTACTGGAGGGTTATGGGCTGTCGGAGACTTCCCCTGTCGCTTCGTTCAACCCCCCGGACAGGCCACGCAAGGCCGGCTCGATCGGCCTCCCGATCCGCGGGGTCGAGCTCAAGGTCGTGGCGGACGACGGCACCTCGGTGGGCCCGGGCGAAGTGGGTGAGATCGCGATCCGCGGCGACAACGTGATGAAGGGCTACTGGAATCGTCCGGATGCGACCGCGGATGCCATCCGGGACGGATGGTTCCACAGCGGCGACCTGGCCCGTGTCGACGAGGACGGCTACTACTTCATCGTCGACCGGAAGAAGGACCTCATCATCCGCGGCGGATACAACGTCTACCCACGCGAGATCGAGGAGGTGCTCTACGAACACCCGGCCGTCGCCGAGGCCGCGGTGGTCGGCGTGCCGCACGAGACCCACGGAGAGGAGATAGCCGCCGTCGTGACCCTCCGGGACGGTGCACAGATCACGGCCGATGAGATACGCGACCATGTCAGACAGCGCGTGGCGGCGTACAAGTATCCACGGATCGTCACATTCACCGACGCACTCCCCAAGGGAGCAACGGGCAAGATCCTCAAGCGGGAGATCGCCGTCCAGCAGAAGGCCTCCGCGGGCTGAATCGATCTGGTCCGACGGCGGCAATCGAAAAAACACGCTGCGTGCGCGGCACGGTGGGGCTTCTGGTCGACGGTCCGCGGAGGCCGGGCGTACGGATCGTGACTGATGCCTGCCAAGTCCGCGCTGTTCCGGCCGGGCGACGGCCCGATACGGAGCCGCTGTTGGCGCTGTAAGCCGCCACCGCCCGGCGCCGGCGCAGACGACGGGAGCGATCTGGCGCGGGCTGCGGCTGCCGGCGACGGACTGCACGTGCCGGGCTGCCGGTGACAGTCGCGCCACGCCGGGGGACGCACCCTCCGGAGGCGGAGCACCTCGGGGGGTGCCACGGCGTGGCATGGCCGCCCTGTCAGTTCTGGAGTTCCCCGAGCCAGCGCAGCGCGCTCCGGCTCGGCAGGAAGCAGTACTCGCCGCCGCGGGTGACGACGAAGCGCGGCAGTGGGGTGAGGCGCCGTCGCAGCGGCCGCCGGGGAATGGTGAGGCCGGTGACTCCGTCGTGCGATCCGGTGACGGGGTCTTTGGAGTTGCCCGCGCCGAAGAAGACGCCGTCGTTCATCCATTCCGACTGGACGAACTCGAACTGCCTCCCGAGGTGGGCTCCGATGAACGCGAACATCAGGCCGCGATCGGCCCCGTCGTCCTCCAGACCCCCCTCGGGCAGCGGCGGTCCGTAGACGGCGCCGCGTCTGATCATGCGGTGCAGTCGCACTTCTCCTGCCACCGAGGCGTCGCGGGGGTTGGCCCGGCGGATGTGGCAGCCGCCGGGCGTGATGAATCCCGCCGGATCGTCCCGCTCGTACAGGAACGTGTTGCGGCGGTCCTGGTCGGTACCGAGAGCGGGGTCGTCGTGCTGCGGACTGAGCGCGAGGGGGGCTCCGCTGCGCCAGCGCCCCATGATCTTGGCCGCGAGCAGTTCCTCGTCTTCGGGGGAAGTGGCGTTGTCCCGCAGATAGCGCCGGAACGCGGCGACGTCCTGGTGGAGCTTGCGGAAGACCGCGTAGCTGCCGTTGCGCCCCAGCACCTCCGGCTGCGGGGTCTGGAGACCGCCGATCTCGTCCCGGTAGCCGAGCACGAACTCCCCCGCCTTCAGCGGCAGCTCCAGGCGGTTCGACCCGGCGATGCCGCTTCCTTCGACGGCTGGATGGCTGACGCCGTCGCGATAGCCGAAATGCTCGGACTCGGTGGGCAGCGCGTAACAGTCCTGCCGCCAGATCGCGGTCACACCGGATAGGTGGTCGTACGCGGGGCGGGCCCGATCGAGGGCCGCCTCCAGCCGTTGGGGGTCAGGCGCGACTGCCGTGAGCACCACATGGACATCGGGCGTGCCCAGCGGCGCTTCCCAGTGCTCGGGGCTGCTCTCGCCGACATCGCCCAGTGTTTTGGCCCGGGCGGCCATCCCCTGCCGGAACTCCCAGGCGAATGTGTCCAGCGATACGCGCGGCACACCCAGGGCCTCCAGACCGTGGCAGGAGACCGCGACACTGACCCACGTGTCCCCCCGAGGGCTGACCGAGTCGGCGGCGGAGGTCACCACCGCGCTCGCGCGCCGCATCAGCTCCCGCCCGTCCGCCCGGTCATCGACGCGGAACACAAGGTAGGTCGCCGCGTAGGGTGTCGGCCGAGGGCTGAGAACCCCGCGCTGAATATCGTCGAGTTCCAACGCGACTTGCGTAGGCCCGCTCACGGTCGCCTCCCTGCGGCGCTACCTCGTCACGAGGTTCCGCCAGAATCTCCGCAGACTTTCGTCGCCGCCGAACAGCGAACTGAAGATCGTGGAGTCCGCCAGCAGCAGATCTCCGGCCCGCTCACCGCTCGGAGGCATCCACAGGAACATGTTGAACTCGGTGTTGCCGGCCTCGGTGAACGGATGCGGCCTCGATGTGTCGATCGGCTGCCTGGCCAGCACGTGGATGACATCCGGCTCGTCGGTCGTCACGGCGTAATGCGGCAGGTGCATATGGAAGTTGAAGTTGGTCACCCCTTCCAGCCATCCTTTCGCGTCCAGGTCCCTCACCGTGGAGAGCGGGGCGATCTCGTTCTTCTCCCGCACCGCGGGGCGCAGTCCGTAACGGTTCTCGACCGGCACCGCGAGGCCCTGCATCAAGCCCCGGACGTAGGTGGCGAATCGCTGCTGGCGGGGGACCAGGCGATCTCCGTGATGGTGGTATTCCACGTCCCGCACGGCCAGATCGTCCGATGCCCCGACGTCATGGTGAGGCCCCAGGACCAGACAGGCGTCCTCCCGGCCGAGGAAGGCCCGCAGTGCCTCAACCTCTTCGGGCCGAGCCTCCTGCCCGGTGACCATGTGGTCCAGCCCGAACACGAAGAGAGTGTCGGTGTCGGCCAGTACGCGTTCGTCGAGCGGGGTCCGGAATCCGGCCTGGTCGATGCGCTGATACACGGGGACGGGGTGCCCGGTGACCTCCTCGACGAACTGCTGGAACGGCACCCAGGCCCAGAAGAACAATTCCAGCGATCCGGCGATGCCCTGCTGGAATTGCAACGGGTCGGACCACTTCGGATCCTCGTAGGCAGGCCACGCCACCCGCCTGACCTCCGTCATTGTGGAGAACCGATTGTCCAGCTCAGCCGGATTTCTGCCCGCCTCGGCCGGATAGCTCCACGAGACGTAGATGCTCACCCGTCGCCGACCAGGGGTGTATTCGCGCGGAACGTGGTTCTGGTTGTAGGTGCGCGCGGTCCTGATCTCGCTCATCTCGTCTCCGATCCACAATGGGACAAGCACACGACAGCCCGTTCTCACTGCAACTGGTCGAGCATCTCCGACAGGGCATCCTTGATCCGCAGAGCCTTCTTGATCTCATCAGCGGACACGTACGGGTACTCCCCGTACTCGATGAAGCTCGGACAGTGGTGTTCGCGCACGAACCTGATGAACGCCTCGGGGTTGGTCCGCCAGTCCTCGGGAAATCCTTCGAGGTTCTCGAAGGCCGTGTTCACCCCGGCCTTGCCGAAGAGCGCGATGGCGTCCTCGGTGTACTTGTCGAAGTCGGTATCGAAGATCCCCTGATACATGAAGCGCGTGTCGTCGTCGAAGAGCACCCAGCGCAGGTAGTGCAACTTCAGTGGCGCGAGGAGATAGGGGTCTTCCTCCAGAGCCTCGGCCAGAGCGTGGCCGTAGGCACGCATCGCGTCGGCCCGGCCCGGCTTGACCTTCGCAACGATGGTGAACCCGTAACACGCCGGTGTCTTCGGAAACACGGGGCCGTATTTCCCCTGCTCGAGTAGGTCGATCTCGGGGATGACGGCCGCCTGCGGCTTGATCTCCATGCCCGCTCCTCCCGCCATCTGTCGGCCGGGAACAATCCCCCCAATCTTCCCACGCAGCAGGTCCATCCGCCTCATGAGCACTGTCATGAACCGGGTAGCGCGTGCGGGCAGCACCAGCAGCCTTGTCGGAGCCTGCCGCAGAAGTGGTCGAGGGCAGTTCGAGAGACTTGTCCACATAGAGACGGAAGGTGCCGTGCGGGTTGATGTGCGACCGGAACACGACGGTCGGTCCCCGCTGGTCCTCACGGACAGCTTCTTCGCCCGAGCCGGTTCGGCGAGGACCTGCTGCCGCATCACCGTGTTCATGCGGCCGGGGCACTTCGGAGAAGATGGGGAGTCGGCATGCCGGTCTCGGCATGCTCCTTGTCAGGTCCGGCCCGCGCACCGTCCTTGCCGTAGTGCGGCACGGTGTTCACGCTGTTCCGGTCCTCCACGACCTGGAGCCCGCCGTGGGTCTGCGTGCGCAGGTCCGGGCCGACCGGGTAGTCGCAGGCGAGGGTCGTTCGGACCACGCGTCCCAGCTCTTCGAGCGCGGTTGCCCCACCCGTGGTGATCACGGGTGGGGCAACAGGTGGCTGGCCGGGCGGGCCCCTGTTGCGGGAGACCGCCCGGACCGGACCGTGTGGTTACCGGACGTCGTAGGCGCGGGTGATGGTCTGGGTGACCGCGTTGCCGTTGGCGTCGGTGAAGGTGGCCTTCGTCATGACCTGCTTGCCGGACGCGCCGGTGTGGTCGAGGACGGCCGTCCACTTGCCGTCCTGCTGCTCGGTCGGCGCCTGGGTCCACGTGGTGCCGCCGTCGT
The DNA here is from genome assembly GCF_042801895.1 of Streptomyces sp. NPDC057543. Lineage (NCBI taxonomy): Bacteria > Bacillati > Actinomycetota > Actinomycetes > Kitasatosporales > Streptomycetaceae > Streptomyces > Streptomyces sp. NPDC057543. The sequence continues at coordinate 70,751 of NZ_JBHVFF010000004.1, forward strand.
AGGAGTAGGACAGCGAGGCCGCCGTGATCGCGCCCGGGGTGTACCCGGCGTGGCCCTCGACCGACAGGCCGACCTTGATGCCGCTCTGCGCGGGCAGGGTGTTCATGCCGTCCACCGGCAGGTCGTACGCCGGGTGGAGGATCGGCAGGCCGCGGGAGTAGACGTCCGGCTCCCGGTGGGAGCGGAAACTCCAGGTGGTGTCGGCGGCAGTGGAGCGCAGCCAGTTGCGGTCGCCCGTGTAGATCTTCTCCAGGTGCTGGGTGAGCTCGTACGCGGAGTCCTCGTCCGGCACCTCGAACACGCCGTACGGATAGGCGAGTCTGCCGATCTCCTCACCGTTGCGCTTCAGCGACATCTTGCCGATGTCGCCGAAGGAACCGCCGTAGGTCCAGTGGTCGCCGGAGCCGTCGACCCAAAGCGCGTTCTGGATGCCGAACAGGTTGCCCTGCCGCTCGGCGGCCAGCATCAGGTTGCCGTCGGCATCGCGCGCCGCGCCCGGCCGCAGGGGGCCGCCGTACCATTCCTCGGCGCTCCGCTGTCCGGCCTTGTAGGTGCGATCGTGGTCGTCCATGAACGCGGCGAACGGGAAGCTCGTCATCGCGCCGTGGTACCAGGCGTCGTCGCCGGTCGTGTAGTAGGCGGTGCGGGTACCGGGCACGTGGACCGTCTGGTACAGGCTCACGGGGATCTGGGAGGAGCTGCTCCCGGAGGGACGGAGGAACAGCGCGTCGATGTAGTCGGCCTCCTTGCCCATGGCATGCCACGTCTCGGTGACCTGGGCCAGCCGGGAGTCATTCGGCTGGTAGGCCTGGTCGGAGTGCAGCGGGCCCTCGGTCGGGAACGACAGGTTGTAGACGTAGGACGAGCCGTCCTCGGAGCCGGTCGCGCGCCAGGTGGGCCGGAACACGAAGGTGCCCTTCTGAGCGCGCCCGTCGATGTCTGCGTAGAACTTCTTCACGGCGCCGCCGGCCGTGAGTGTTCCGCTGAGCTGCCAGGTGTCGTCCCACGTGCGGGCGTAGTTCAACGTGGTGCCCTGCAGCGTCGAGGGGCGGTTGGTGTGCAGGCTCAGCTGGTGGGCCTTGCGGGCGTCGAGGACGACGGTGGTGTCCTTGGTGATCCGCAGCTGCGGGTTCGCGAGGTAGCTGACCGATTCGAGCGTGTTGCTCGCGTCGGACGTCGCCACGAAGCTGCTGAGGGCGTAGTCGCCCGGGCGCACACGGTAGGTCTGCTCGGGCGCGCCCGCGTTGGTGCGGCGCTCGCCCTCGTCGGAGTCGATGCTGGCGACGTCCAGGGATGAGGTGCCGGTCGCGGGCTTGCCGTTGCGGTCGACGACCTTGACCCGGAGGGTGACCGTCTCCGGCTGGACGTAGAGGGTGACGGGCACGGAGACGTGCACATCGCCGCCGGTGGCCAGGATCCGGCCGGTGACCGCACCGTACTGGGCGGGCTTCAGACGGGCGGTGGGGTCGATCTGCAGCGGCACCTGAGCGGTGGCCCCCGCCGGGACCGTCACCTTGTTCTCCTGCGGCTTGATGATTCCGGAGGTGACGTCGCTGCCGTCGTTGCCGTGCACACCGCTCAGCTTCAGATGGAGCGTCAGGTCGCTGTCGCTGGTGTTGGTGAAGGGCACCTGCACGGTGGTGCGGTCCGACGCGTCCTGCGGCCAGTTGTAGCTGCCGGCCTGGACAGCCGGCGCGGAGAGCGCCTTCTGGTTCACCGCGCCGAACACGTCGAGTACCCCACCGCCGGTCTGGTCGGCGCCGGCGACCTTGCCGCCGGTGCGGGCGGAGGAGACCAGGGCAGCCTTGATCTGCTGCGCGGTCCAGTCCGGGTGCGCCTGGCGGACGACAGCCGCAGCGCCCGCGACATGCGGGGTGGCCATGGAGGTGCCCGACATCGTCCGGTACGCATAGACGCCGCGGCCGCCCGCGGCCGCCGCCGAGATGTCGACGCCGGGGGCGGCGATCTCGGGCTTGAGGGTGTGGGTGACGGCCACCGGACCGCGGCTGGAGAACTGCGCGGTGGTGTCGTCGCGGTCGACGGCGCCCACGGTCAGCACGCCGGGCACGCACCCGGGCGAGGAGACGGTCTCGGCGCCCGGGCCGGAGTTGCCGGCGGCGACGACGAACAGGGTGTGCTTGTTCTTCGACAGCTCCTGCGTGGCCTGGGCCATCGGGTCGTTGCAGTCGCCGATCCTGGGGTTGCCCAGGCTCATGGAGACGACGTCGGCCTTCTGGTCGACGGCCCACTGCATACCCGCGATGATCCAGGAGTCCAGGCCAGAGCCCGCGTCGTTGAGGACCTTGCCGATGAGCAGGGAGGAACCGGGGGCGACGCCCTTCTTGCGGCCATCACTGGCCGCTCCGGACCCGCCGACCGTGGAGGCGGTGTGAGTGCCGTGACCCTGCCGGTCGTCGGTGGTCTTGGAGTCCGTGAAGTTCTTGGCCTCGGCGATCCGGTTCACCAGGTCCGGGTGCTCGGCATCCGCGCCCGTGTCCAGCACGGCGACCTTGGTGCCCTTGCCGTCGTAGCCGGCCGCCCACGCCTCCGGCGCGTGCACCTGCTTGGTGGACCGGTCCAGCGTGGCCTCGACCTTGCCGTCCAGCCACAGCTTCTTCAGCGTGGAGCCGGAACGTGAGCGGGTGTCGGTGACGTCCTGCCAGAAGGCGGCGGCGGTGTCCTTGCCTGCCTTGAGCGCGACGCCGTCCACAGCGGGGAGGCTCAGGCCCCGCTCGGACCCGCGAGGGGCTGCCGGCGCGCTGTCGGCAACGTTCACACTGTTCTGGTAAGTGGCAATGAGCGGCAGCGTGTCGGTATGTGTGTCGTCGTATCCCTGACGGATGAGCCCGGTGACATTGAACAGCTGCTCGTCGACCTTGCCCTGAGCGATCGCCTGAGAGGCGCCCTCCGGGTAGACGTAGAGGTCCTTGCCCCTCTGATAGGTCTGCACCATCGGCTGTGTGCCGTCCTTGCGGGGCAGCACCGCCGCTGAGCTGCGACCCGACGTGTCCGTGGTCACCATCACCTTGTCGCCGGTGACGAGCGTGACCGTCACCTGCTTGCCACCCTTTGTTGCGGTCCCGCCGCCGACGATGGGCTTCCCCGCGGCACCGTCAGGCGGGGTATCCGCCGCCCCGGAAGGCGTGACCGCCGTGACGGCCAGGACGGCGGCGGTCGCCGTGCCCAAGGCCATACGCGTTATGGAACGCATGAATCTCCCTATTCGAGCCATGAACGTTTGCCAAACTGCGGCTGCAGCCTGTCAGACGTGCGGATTGAGTGGGGATGCCGCGCGTGACGGGTTTCCCGCATGGCGGATTTCCGCCATGCGGCCACATCCATGGCATCGACGGCGCTCCGGACGCGGGAGGGGGATCCGCCGTTCCGACCTCATCCCGGATGATCTCGCCAGGGGGACGGGCACGTTCCGGTACTCCTGCCCCACAGCAGGCTGCGGTTTCCTCTTCGGCATACCGGAAGTCGCGATGCTGACGGGAGACTCGGTCGGGCATCTGCCGACAAGCGACACACATAGCCCCCTCGTCCCTCAGAGGGAGGGGCAGGTCACAGCCAACCCGCGCGTGCGGCGTGCCAGCCGAGTTGCAGGCGCGAATCCGCTCCGGCGAGGTCCATGAGGCGACGCGTCCGTCGCTCCACAGTGCGTATGGAGACGCCGAGTTGGGAAGCCGCCCGCCGGTCGGAGATCCCTGCCAGTAGCAGTGCGAGGACCTCAAGTTCCCCCTCGGTCGGCTGCTGATCGCCTGCCGGCTCCGCGCGCACACCCGTGGCGGTGGTGTACAGCGGCCGGGCCTGGGCCCATTCCTTCTCGAACAGCTGGACCAGGGCCGTCAGCAGGCCGCTGCGGTGCACCACGATCGCGCTCGGCTCGCCGCCGCAGTCCGCCATGTCCAGTGGCACCATGGCGCGCTCCCGGTCCGACACGATCATCTTCAGCGGCAGCGAGTCGACCAGGCGAAGCTCGATGCCCGCCGTGATGCCCGCCCGTGCGTCCTTCGCCATGCCAGGACCGTCAAGATAGTCCTTGGCAGCCACGACCCGGAAGTCGACTCCGCGGTCCAGCGCGGAACTCTCCGACATGTCGGCATCCTCGCGCTGCACCGCTATGGGCTCGCCGACGAGGAAGACCAGCAACTCCCGCTGGGCGCCGCGCTGCAGTTGGTGGAAGCGGTGCGCCACCTGCTCCACGCCGACGACCACCTCCACGACGCTGCCGGCAGGGTGTGCGGCGGTACTGCGGTACTGCTCGGTCAGCATCGAGAACGCGGTCTCGGCCCGGTGCAGTGCATTGCGCTGCTCGACGAGGAACGGGGCCAGGGCCACTGAGGGGGGCGTGAGCCGGTAGCGGGCGGGCCGGCAACCGGCTCCACAGTCAGCCGAGTCGGGTGTCCCGCTCCCGGCCTCGCCGACGACCGCCACCAGGCCACGTGTCGTCAGGTCGAGCAGGATGCGGGTGGTCTCGGCCTTCTCGAGTCCGGTCTGCCGGGCGAGGTCCTGCGCGGAGGCTGTCGGGCGGGCCAGCAGTGCCGTGTAGATGGCCTCTTCAGCCGGGCTCAGTCCCAGTGCCTGCAGCATCCAGTCCTCCCTCGGGCGGCCGCCGGGTCTGTCCTCGGCGCAGCTCGGACGGACCGAGCGGATTTTCCTGATCCGGACCCTATCCGGCTGTCAGGCTGTCGCCACCGACTGCTGTCCGCTCTGCATGCCATGTACCTGCACGGAATGCCGGTCGCCGGGCAAAAGACAGCGTCCGGCGGGGCGCGGCCAACCCACGACCGATCCTGCCTACGGTACGGGGGAGTGCACCATCTGCCCCGGAGGTCCCGTGCCCCGTAAGCATCCGAAGAAGCTCGCCGGCCCTGTTGAGGCCATCGAACCACCTCGCGACGCCGAAGTAGTGGTCGCCGTAGCATCAGTGACGGTTCTGGTGGTGGCCCTGGGGGCCCTGTCAGAGTCTCCGGTGTGGCTTCTCGGGCTCCTTGTATTCCTGCCGGCAGCGGCGTCAGCGCTGTGCACCGTGCGCCAGACGAAGTTCGTGTCTACGTGGACCACGTTCGTGGTCATCGTCACCATGCTTGTCCGGCACGGTGACGGGCGGCCGTGGCTCGACAGGATCCTTATGATGGTGCTCACCCTCGTCCTGGGTGCGGCCTCAGTCTACGCATGCCACCGTCGTATCAGCCGCGAGCAGGAGACGCTGCGGCTGCGCTCCACCGCTGCCGCGATGCAGCGCCACATCCTGCGCCCTCTGCCCATGCTCACCGACGACGTCCTGGTCGACGGCGTGTACGAGCCTGTACAGGAGGACCGGCTCATTGGCGGCGACATCTACGACGTCGTCGTCTCTCCGTGGGGCACCCGGGTGCTGATCGGCGACGTCCAGGGCAAGGGCCTGCCTGCGGTCGGCGCCGCTTTCGCCGTCATCGGCACCTTCCGTGCGACAGCCCACAGAGAGCCCACCCTTACCGCGCTCGTCGATGCCCTGGATGCCTCTGTCGTACAGCACAACTCCTACGCAGCACAGGCCGGCGACGACGAACGGTTCGTCACAGCGCTCATCGTCAACGTCGACGCGCACGAAGAGGTACAAGCCATCAACTGCGGACACGTCTTGCCGCAGGTGCTGCAAGACGCCACCGTCATCACGCCGGCCCTCACATCCGGCGTCCCCCTGGGCCTCGCCGAACTCGCCGCCGAACCCGCGACCGTCGACTGGTTCGCCTTCCCGCCCGGCGCGACACTGCTGCTGACCACAGATGGGCTCACCGAGACCCGCGCTGCGGACGGCACGTTCTACCCCGTCACCGAAAGCCTCACCCAGCGCGTATCACTCTCGCCTACCGAGCTGCCGCGTGCTCTTTACGACGACGCGCGCGCGTTCGCCGGGGAGGGCGACCAGCACGACGATGTGGCGATCCTGTCCGTGCGACGGTCACCGTACCGCTGAGTCCGTCACCGCCACACCGCGGAACCGACCACTATTCGCGTCGGGCCGGTACCTGGAATTCCTCGGCATCGCCGCCGCCCTCTGCCGCTACAGACGATTCCTCCGGCGCTCTGGATCATCAAGAACGGCCGTCTGGTAAGAAGCAACGCATGATGACCTTGTTCCACCGCCGAGTCGTGCCGGTGCTGCTGCTCGGCCAGGTCGCGTACGTCGCCCTGCTGGAGCTGGCGTTCACTTTGGTGCCCGACACCGCGGAGATCGACCACACCGATCCCAGCACCTCCTCCGGCGTGCTGTACGCGCTGCTGGTCTCTGTGGCCCTCCTGGCCGTGATCGGCGGAGCCGCACTGCTGGGCTCGGCACGGGTCAGGGAGAGGACACCGCGTGCGCTGCACGTGGGCTGGCTCACCCTGCTCGGACTCGGTGAGCTGGCCATCGCCGTGATGTTCCTGAGAACGGTCGCCACCGGGGCCTCGGGCCCGGACACCCTGATCGGCGTGCTGGCAAGCGTGGCGAGCTGCGCAGTCGCATGGTCGTGTCTGACCGAAACGGGCGCGGTGCTGCGACGCACTCCGGCCTGAGCCGGGTCGGGCGGAGCCTGCACCGGCTCCGCCCGGCCTGCTTGCTCACAGCGAACGACTGCGGGACCGACCACAGGGCCACGCGAAGCAATGCACGTCTCAGGGCCGGAGCATGAAGCCTGCCTGCCCCAACACCCCACCCACGTCCGGAGATCCAAACAGTGCCTGGTGGGCCCCGCTCGGGGACGATGCCTACGGCATGCCGGGAAGCCGGACCGTGACGAGGAGACCGCCGGCGGTGTGGGGGACGAGGTCGAGGGTCCCGTCGTGGGCGCGGACGATGCTGTGCACGATGGCAAGGCCGAGGCCGACGCCGACGTGCTCGTCGGTGCGTACGCGTTCGGTTCCGCGCCGGAAGGGTTCGGTGAGGGTCGGCACCAGTTCCGGTGGGAGCGGATGACCCGTGTTCTCGACCCGCACCACGCTCGCGTCGCCCTGCGCTTCGGTGTGGACCGTCACGGTGCCGCCGGCGGGGAGGTTGTGGACGATGGCGTTCTGGACAAGGTTCGTCACCATCCGCAGCAGGAGCTCCGCGGAGCCGCTGGTCCGGGCCGCCCCGCCGGTGACGTCGAGCGTGATCCCGCGCTGTTCGGCGAGGGGAAACAGCGTTTCGGCGGTCTCTTCAGCGACGAGGGAGAGGTCGACGCTCTCGCGGGTGAAGTTCCCGCGGTCGCTGCGGCTGAGCAGCAGGAGAGCCTGGGTGAGGTCGATCGCCCGCGTATTGACAGTCTGCAGGCGTTCGAAGAGTTCGCCCCGGTCCCGCGTGGGGTCCTTGCGGGCGACGTCGAGGAGCGTCCGCGAGATGGCCAGCGGGGTGCGCAGTTCGTGGGAGGCGTTCGCGGCGAACCTCTGCTGCTCGGCGACGTGGGACTCAACTTGTTCGAGCATGGTGTCGAAAGCGTCGGCGAGTTCACGGAATTCGTCCTGGCGGCCCTTCATGCGGATCCGGTGGGACAGCGATCCGTTCCCGGCCATCCGTGCCGCGGCCGTGATCTGTGTGAGCGGTGCGAGCATCCGACCGGCGAGGATCCATCCCCCGACGAAGCCGAACACGAGGAGCACGACCATCGCCACGGCCGCGGCGGGGGCGAAGGTACGTACAAGGAGGTAGCGGTTGGGCGCGATCCCGAGAAGGCCCTTGGGGGTGTCGGGTACGTAGCGCAGCAGGAACACCCACACCACGGCCAGCAGGAGAGCGCCGGCGACGGCGAGGAACCCGGCGTAGCTGAGGGTGAGTTTCAGTCGGGCGCTTAGTCCTGGGCGTCTATGCATGCGTACTGCCGGGGGCGATGGTGTCCATACGGGTGTCGATGCGGTAGCCGACGCCGGGCACCGTGGCGATGATCCATGGTTCGCCGAGCCGTTTGCGCAGTGCGGAGACGATGATGCGGACGGCGTTGGTGAAGGGGTCGGCGTTCTCGTCCCAGGCCCGTTCCAGCAGCTCTTCGGTGCTGACGACCCCGCCTTCGGCGGCGACGAGGACTTCCAGCACGGCGAACTGTTTGCGGGTGAGCGCGACGTAGCGTCCGTCGCGGAAGACCTCCCGGCGGAAGGGGTCGAGCCGCAGGCCCGCGATCTCGCGGACCGGGGGCCGGGCGTACGCGCGTCTGCGGTCGAGCGCCCGCAGACGCATGACGAGCTCCCGCAGCTCGAACGGTTTGGTGAGGTAGTCGTCGGCGCCGAGCTCGAACCCGGAAACCTTGTCGTCAATCCGGTCGGCAGCGGTGAGCATGAGGATCGGGATGCCGCTGCCGGAGGCGACGATGCGCCGGGCGACCTCGTCGCCGGAGGGGCCGGGAATGTCGCGGTCGAGGACCGCGAGGTCGTAGGAGTTGACGTTGAGCAGTTCCAGGGCGGAGTCGCCGTCGCCGGCGATGTCGGCGGCGATCGCCTCCAGCCGCAGACCGTCACGGACGGCCTCGGCCAGGTAGGGCTCGTCCTCCACGATCAGTACGCGCATGTCTGAAGCCTAAGCAGCACAACATATCGCCGACGTATGCGAAGACGTGGGCACACCGGACACACGACTCAGCCTGCCGGTGCCGGTGCCGGCGCGGGGCGAGGCTGGTCCGACGGCGCTTCCGCCGTAGCGCGCCACCAGCGGCGCGTCGCCAGCGCGGCCAGCACGGCGCCGGCGGCGTTGACCAGTACATCGTCCACGGAGGACACCCGGTCCAGCCGCAGAACGTACTGTGCTGTTTCGACCAGGGCCGAGCAGCCCGCCCCGAGCGCCAGGATCCGCGGCACGGACGCCAGCGCCGCGAACCGCATCGGGGCGAAGGACCCCAGCGCTGCGAAGATCAGCAGGTTGCCGACGATCCCGGCCGGCCCCATCGTGAGCAGGTCCCGCAGCGGTACCAGGCTCACCCGGCCGGGGACGGTGCCGGCCCCGGCGCCCGGCAACATGGTCATCCATAGGAACGGCACCGTCCCGTGGACCATGCCCACCTCGGCCAGCGACATCCGCCACGCCGATGTGACGCCGGCGGCACGCCGACGGCGCGCCAGAGCCCACGCCACCAGCACGGCCAACGGCAGCGCGACCAACGTAATGAGCACCACACCATTGAACGTACCGAAGCAGCCGTGCCACCGCCCGGCCATGCACATCGGAGCGGACATCATGAGCGGCCGCCGCACGACGAACGCGGCGCTCGCCACGCCAAGGACCGCCAGGCCGAGGAGCACGATCCTGCGCGTGCCGCGGGGCGGTGCTGACAGGGCTGCGTTGTGGTTCATGCCCCCATTGGAGACGGAGGGCCGTTGCGGTGGCGTATGCGATTTTCGATACGCCCGCGATACACGGAATCCCCGGCATCGAGGAACTGGCGCAAGCCGGCAGTGAGATGGTCCCGCCGCTGGTGATCGCATCGGCCCAGCTCCTGCAGGTGCTGGACGACTCGTCCGTGAACATCGCACTGCCGAGCATCCAGGACGAGCTCGCCAGGGAAGAGGAACCCGGCACCGGCCCTCGGAGAGTGCCTGCGGCTCCCAGGTGAACCACAGCACTCGTTCGGGAGCCTGGTGGCCGGGCCACCGTCGATGACCGAGTTCCGGTACTCGAAACGAGTGGGACGGTCGGGTCCCGTCACCAAGTGGGCAGCGGGGTGTACTGCCGTGCCTCAGTAGCCCTCCCCCGTCGAGGGGGACCGTCGAGCGCCTGGATCGCCTGCTGTTGTTCGGCCTCCGTCAACTTGGCGAACGACTGCGTCATTGCGTTCAGGCTTTCGTCCCTGCTCCGAGTCACCGCTCACCTGCGAGATCGAGATCGCGATTGTCCTGGCCCTGAGCAACGTCCGTTGCCTCGCTGCGGCGCCAAGGGTGCGCGATCGGGGCAGCCACGGACCGCCACCAGGGATCGAGGGGAAGCGATCCCGCGGGTTCGAAGGGCTCGCCCGGCCGGGGAAATGCGGCCGGCTGCTCGGCTTCCTCGGCGGCATCCTTGGTCCACTCGCCGGGCTCTGCCCACGGGTGCATGGCGAGGGTGAAGGTGGCCCAGTGGATGGGCATCATGACGCCGTGCGGCTTGCCCCCTTGCAGGTCAAGGTGCGCCTGGATCCCCTGAGCGGGCGTCATATGTATATCGGGCCACCCACCGGGGAGTGGGGTACAGTCCGTGTGGTTCTTGGGCCAGTACTCGGAATAAGCCCCGATCTGGATCATCGTCGCGTCGAACGGGCCGTGTTCGGCGCCGATGTCCTCGAAGCCGGGGAAATAGCCGGTGTCGCCGCTGTGGTAGATCCGGTGTTCGGGTCCTGCGACGGCCCAGGACGCCCAGAGCGTGTGCTGCTGGTTGCGCAGGCCGCGGCCGCAGAAGTGCCGGGCCGGGGTGGCGGTGAGACTGATCCCGGCGATCTTCGTCGTCTCGTTCCAGTCCAGTTCGCGCATCCGGTCGGTGGGCACGCCCCACCGCTCCAGGTGGGCGCCGACGCCGAGCGGGACGGCGAACACCGTGTCCGTGCCCGCGAGGGCCTTGATCGTCGGCAGATCGAGGTGGTCGTAATGATCGTGGGAGATCACCACCGCGTCGACGGGGCCGAGCGCGGCCAACGGCAGCGGCACGGGGTGCAACCGCTTGGGCCCGGCGAAGGCGAAGGGCGAACAGCGTTCGCCCCACACCGGGTCGAAGAGCACCCGCCGGCCGTCGATCTCGGCGAGCACGCTGGAATGCCCCATCCAGGTGAGCCGCAGCCCGGTGGCGGGCGGCTCGGCGAGGTCGGCGTAGGTGGTGGCGTGCACGGGCACGGTGCCGGTCGGGGCCCTGCGCGCCCGCTCGTCCTTGCGGAAGTAGACCTTCGCGAACTCCAGGGTGGATCCGGACGGCCTGGTCCGTGCCCCCACGGGGTTCTGGAAGACGCCGTCGGCGAAGTTGGGTGAGCGGCGGATGCGCTCCATGCGGGCACCGCCCGGATCGGCGCCGAACGCGGCGGGGCGCAGCGAACGCAGCCGGGTGCGGAGTGGAGGCAAGGGATCAGCGCCGTTCACAGCATCTCCTGAGGGAGTCGGTGTCGTCTCATTATGGGCGGGGGGTACGACAGTGCGAGCGGAACGGCCGACGGGCCGGCCGCCGGACCGTTCCCCGTCAGCCACGCGGCTGCCCGTACGCGTGCTCGATGCGCAGTCGCAGCACGACCCGGCGGTCGCGGACCATGGCACTGCGGTAGTCGTCCCAGTCGGGGTGTTCGCCCTGGACGTCGCGGTAGAGCGTGATCAGCTCCTCCACCGTCGCGTCGTGCGGATCGGCGGCGACCGGGGACAGCTCGGCCGTGCCGTCCACGACCGTCCACGCCCAGCGGTCCGCACTGGTGACGTGGTAGCTCGCCCGTGCGTCGCGGCGGAGGTTCTTCGTCTTCGCGCGGTCCTCGGTGATCGAGACGCGGACGACGCGCTCCTCGGGATAGTAGAAGTGGTTGACATTGGACAGCTGGGGCCTGCCGTCGCGCCTGAGCGTCACGAGCACTCCGCCGCTCTCCTCGCCGAGCAGCCCGAGCAGCGCTTCCTGCTGTGCGTCGATTCCCGTCATGCCGGATCCAACGTCCACACCCGCCACAGGATTCCGGAACGGCCGCACTTCCGTGTCACGTCCGAGAGGTCCCCGTCCGTCACACCCGTGAACGCAGCCCGCCGACGG
>NZ_JBHVFF010000005.1:0-77410 GCF_042801895.1 Streptomyces sp. NPDC057543
CCGCACCACACGGTGCGGCGGCCCTCGTCGTTCCCACAGTCCCGTACGGCAGGATGAGCGGCATGCCAAGCGCAGAAGAGATGAGTGTGCACGAGGAACGGCCCGTCGTACGGCCCACGCACCAGGACGAGATCGCCGAGGCCGGCAGCGAGCTGATCGGCGGGCGGTCGGGGCGCTGGACACGGCTCGGCAGCACGGCACTCACTCCCGTGGGCGTCATCGCGCTGGTGGCCCTCGGGATGTTCGCGCTGGGCATGGTGCAGAAGCTGCCCTGCTACAACTGGGCGTGGTTCAGGGGCGCCGGCTCGCAGTACACGCACGCCTGCTACTCGGACATTCCGCATCTCTATGTGGCACGTGGCTTCTCCGAGGGCCTCGTACCGTACTTCGACCGGCTGGCCGGCGACATGCAGTACCTGGAGTACCCCGTTCTGACCGGCGTGTTCATGCAGATCGCGTCCTGGCTGACGCCGGGCGGATCCATTCAGCACCGTGAGCAGATGTACTGGATGGTCAACGCGGGCATGCTGATGATCTGCGCCGTGATCATCGCAGTCTGTGTTGCCCGTACGCACCGGCGCCGCCCCTGGGACGCGCTGCTCGTCGCCCTGGCGCCGGCCTTCGCGCTCACCGCGACGATCAACTGGGACCTGCTGGCCGTCGCGCTGACGGCCGCGGCGGTGCTCATGTGGGCCCGGGGACGGGCAGTGGTGTTCGGCATCCTCATCGGGCTTGCCACGGCTGCCAAGCTCTATCCCGTGCTGCTGCTGGGGCCGGTCTTCGTGCTGTGCTGGCGGGCGGGCAAATGGCGGGAGCTCGGCTTGGCGGCGCTCGGGACGGCGGCGTCCTGGCTGGTGGTGAACCTGCCTGTGATGGCCTTCGCGCCCGAGGGGTGGAACAAGTTCTACGCGTTCAGTGAGGAACGGGGCATCGACTTCGGCTCCTTCTGGCTGATCATCACCCAGCGCACCGGCATCACGATCGAGGTCTCGACCGTCAATGACCTGTCGATCCTGCTGATGCTCGTGCTGTGCGCGGCCATCGGCGCGCTGACGCTGATGGCGCCGCGCAGGCCGCGCTTCGCACAGCTCGCCTTTCTCGTCGTCGCCGCGTTCATCCTCGTCAACAAGGTCTACTCGCCGCAGTACGTGCTGTGGCTGATCCCCCTCGCCGCCCTCGCCAGGCCGCGCTGGCGCGACTTCCTGATCTGGCAGGCGTGCGAGGTCATGTACTTCCTGGGCATCTGGATGTACCTCGCGTACACGACGAGCGGGGACAAGCACCAAGGGCTCCCCACGGAGGGGTACCAGCTGGCGATCATCCTGCATCTGCTGGGCACGCTGTACCTCTGCGCCGTCGTCGTACGCGACATCCTCATGCCGGAGCGGGACGTCGTGCGACGCGACGGGTCGGACGATCCGTCCGGCGGGGTGCTCGACGGCGCCCAGGACGTGTTCGTGCTGCGGCGGGCGGCGCATCCGCCGCGCCATGCCGTGCCCGCCGTGGAGGGGCCGCGAGTGGAATGGGGCGAGGCGCACAGTCCGGTCGCGGACTGAGGCGGGGCGCTCTCCGGATTCCCGGACAGCGCCCCGGCATGATCCGAACGAGCGGCCCTAGCGGTCGACGAGGCGGTCGAACTGGGTGGTCGTGTGGCGCAGATGGGCCACCAGCTCGTCGCCCACCTTCGGTTCCTGCGCGTCCGAGGGGACGAACAGGATCGACACCTGCATGTGCGGCGGTTCGGCGAACCAGCGCTGCTTGCCCGCCCAGACGAACGGGGACAGGTTGCGGTTGACGGTGGCCAGGCCCGCGCGGGCGACGCCCTTGGCGCGCGGCATCACGCCGTGCAAGGCCTTCGGGGCCTCCAGGCCCACACCGTGCGACGTCCCGCCCGCGACGACCACCAGCCAGCCGTCCGAGGCGGCCTTCTGCTGGCGGTAACCGAAACGGTCGCCCTTGACGACGCGTGTGACGTCCAGAACGGCGCCCCGGTACTCCGTCGCCTCGTGGTCGCCGAGCCACAGCCGGGTACCGATGCGGGCGCGGAAACGGGTCTGCGGGAACTGCTGCTGGAGCCGGCCCAACTCCTCGGCGCGCAGATGGCTGACGAACATGGTGTGAAGCGGCAGTCGTGCCGCGCGCAGCCGGTCCATCCAGCCGATGACCTCTTCGACCGCGTCCGAGCCGTCCGTACGGTCCAGCGGCAGATGGAGGGCGAAGCCTTCGAGGCGGACGTCCTCGATGGCGGCGTGCAGCTGCCCCAGCTCCTCCTCCTTGACCCCGTGGCGCTTCATCGAGCTCATGCACTCGATGACGACCCGCGCGCCCACCAGGGCGTGCACGCCGTCCACGGAGGAGACGGACCGGATGACCCGGTCGGGCAGCGGCACCGGCTCCTCGCCCCGGCGGAACGGGGTGAGGACCAGCAGATCGCCGCTGAACCAGTCCTTGATGCGGGCCGCCTCATAGGTGGTGCCGACGGCGAGCATGTCGGAGCCGAAGCGGATGGCCTCGTCGGCGAGGCGCTCGTGACCGAAGCCGTATCCGTTGCCCTTGCAGACCGGGACGAGGCCGGGGAACTGGTCGAGGATGGATTTCTGGTGCGCCCGCCAGCGCGCGGTGTCGACGTAGAGGGAGAGCGCCATGGCCGGTCCGGAACCCTTCTGGTGGCTGCGGTGTGTGGGAGGTGTACGGAGTCGAAGTCCCCATTGAAACCAATGAAGCCGGTTTCGTCAGTGGGACGACGCGTATCAGCGACGCGACATGTAGATGTCGAGCGCCTTGTGCAGCAGCTTGTTGAGCGGGAAGTCCCACTCGCCGAGGTACTCGGCCGCCTGCCCGCCGGTGCCGACCTTGAACTGGATCAGGCCGAAAAGGTGATCGGTCTCGTCGAGTGAGTCGGAGATGCCGCGCAGGTCGTAGACGGTGGCCCCCATGGCGTACGCGTCGCGCAGCATCCGCCACTGCATCGCGTTCGAGGGCCGGACCTCGCGCTTGTGGTTGGCGGACGCGCCGTACGAATACCAGACGTGCCCACCGACGATCAGCATGGTCGCGGCCGCGACGTTCTCGCCCTCGTGCCGGGCGAAGTACAGCCGCATCCGGTTGGGGTCCTCGTTGTTGAGGGCCGTCCACATGCGCTGGAAGTAGCCCAGCGGACGCGGCCGGAAGTGGTCGCGTTCCGCCGTGATCTCGTACAGCCGCTGCCACTCGGCGAGCTCCGCGTAGCTGCCCTGGACGACCTCGACGCCGGCCTTCTCGGCCTTCTTGATATTGCGTCGCCACAGCTGGTTGAAGCCCTTGTGGACGTCTTCGAGCGACCGGTTCGCCAGCGGCACCTGGAAGACGTAGCGGGGCTGTACGTCACCGAAACCGGCGCCGCCGTCCTCGCCCTGCTGCCAGCCCATCTTCCGCAGCCGGTCCGCGACTTCGAAGGCCCGCGGCTCGATGTGGGTGGCCTCGACGTCGCGCAGCCGCTTCACGTCCGGGTCCTGGATGCCCGACTTGATGGCGGCCGCGTCCCAGCGACGGATGACGACCGGCGGGCCCATCTTCACGGAGAAGGCACCCTGCTGCTTGAGGTGCGCCAGCATCGGCTGCAGCCAGTCGCTCAGGTTCGGGGCGTACCAGTTGATGACCGGGCCCTCGGGCAGGTAGGCCAGATAGCGCTTGATCTTGGGCAACTGCCGGTAGAGCACCAGGCCGGCGCCGACGAGTTGTCCGTTCTTGTCGAACCAGCCCAGGCTCTCCGAGCGCCACTCGGCCTTCACGTCCGCCCATGCCGGGACCTGCATGTGACTCGCCGCGGGCAGATTCTGGATGTATGCCAGATGCTGCTCTCGGCTGATGGTCCTCAGGGTCAGGCTCATGCGGGGCGCTCCTCGGCAGGTGTGTCCCCATCGGTCAGGGGCTCCGGCTCTCGCGCCGAAGCCTACTGTGACCGGGGAGCGCCCCGTCTGGCCCTATGGGGCCTTGCCGGTCCGTCCCGGACAGGAGCGGACGGACCTGCGAGGCCCGTCCCTTCCGGGCGCCGGGCCTCGCGTAACCGGCTGTATCCGGTTGTGGCCGTCTCGGATCAGCCCACCACGCCGCCGAAGAGGCCGCCGTGGGCCATGCCCAGGAAGAACCCGATGGCGGACGCGCCCATGCCGATGATCAGGGGGAACCGCTCCCGCGTGGTCACCGAGATGTACTGCCCGTACGCACCCGTCAGGATTCCGACGAGTCCGGCCCACGAACTGACCAGATGCAGGTTGTGGAACATCGCCGTCACGAAGGCGAGCGCCCCGAGGACGAGCGTCACCGCCACCAGGGTTGCCTGGAGCGGATGGGGCCTGCCGTCCGTGGCGAGAAGAGAAACCCGGGGACGGGAACGCATGACCTGTGCCATGGAGACCTCCTGGCCGGAAGGTGGCGCGATGTGGCGCCACTCACACCCGATGTGTCCAGATTGCGTCTCTTGGGCACCGGATTTCAACCGGAAGCCGGTGTGCGGGTACTCTGTACGGTCTGCACCGGTGTCTGCCCAGGCCAGCAATGCCAGCCCCTTCTCGATGGAGGGCGTTGTCAGCGGCGGCTGTTTTACTTGGAGACATCGATGCTTAACGCATCACGACCCTCCTGCCACGGAACGACCGTGGCCGCTGAGTCCAAAGGAGGTGGGTTCCACATGCGTCACTACGAGGTGATGGTCATCCTCGACCCCGATCTCGAGGAGCGCGCTGTCTCCCCGCTGATCGAGAACTTCCTCTCCGTCGTCCGTGAGGGCAACGGAAAGGTTGAGAAGGTCGACACCTGGGGCCGTCGTCGTCTCGCTTACGAGATCAAGAAGAAGCCCGAGGGCATCTACTCGGTCATCGACCTGCAGGCCGAGCCTGCGGTCGTCAAGGAGCTCGACCGCCAGATGAACCTGAACGAGTCGGTCCTCCGGACCAAGGTCCTCCGTCCCGAGATCCACTGAGCGTCTAGCTCAGCGGTCATCGGGTTCGAGTAGCAGCAAGCAGCCAGAAGCAATCCCCGCCGAGAGGTTCACCCATGGCAGGCGAGACCGTCATCACGGTCGTCGGCAATCTCGTCGACGACCCCGAGCTGCGCTTCACCCCGTCCGGTGCGGCGGTCGCGAAGTTCCGTGTCGCGTCCACTCCCCGCATCTTCGACCGGCAGACCAATGAGTGGAAGGACGGCGAAGGCCTGTTCCTCACCTGCTCGGTCTGGCGGCAGGCGGCGGAGAACGTCGCCGAGTCGCTTCAGCGAGGCATGCGCGTTGTCGTGCAGGGCCGGCTGAAGCAGCGGTCGTACGAGGACCGCGAGGGCGTCAAGCGCACGGTCTACGAGCTGGATGTCGAGGAAGTCGGCCCCAGCCTCAAGAACGCCACGGCCAAGGTCACCAAGACCACCGGTCGCGGTGGTCAGGGCGGCCAGGGTGGATACGGCGGTGGCCAGCAGGGCGGCGGCAACTGGGGCGGCGGTCCCGGTGGCGGTGGCCAGCAGGGTGGCGGCGGCGCTCCCGCCGACGACCCGTGGGCCACGAGCGCGCCGTCCGGCGGTCAGCAGGGCGGGGGCCAGCAAGGTGGAGGCGGTTGGGGCGGAAGCTCCGGCGGCTCCGGCGGCGGCTACTCGGACGAGCCTCCCTTCTAGGGCAGCTCGTACCCCCACTTCTTGATCACACAGGAGAAACACCATGGCGAAGCCGCCTGTGCGCAAGCCTAAGAAGAAGGTCTGCGCGTTCTGCAAGGACAAGACCCAGTACGTGGACTACAAGGACACGAACATGCTGCGGAAGTTCATTTCCGACCGCGGCAAGATCCGTGCCCGCCGCGTGACCGGCAACTGCACGCAGCACCAGCGTGACGTCGCCACGGCAGTCAAGAACAGCCGTGAGATGGCGCTGCTGCCCTACACGTCCACCGCGCGATAAGGGAAGGGTGACCGAATCATGAAGATCATCCTCACCCACGAGGTCTCCGGCCTCGGTGCTGCGGGCGACGTCGTCGACGTCAAGGACGGGTACGCCCGTAACTACCTGGTTCCGCGTGGCTTTGCCATCCGCTGGACCAAGGGTGGCGAGAAGGACGTGGCGCAGATCCGCCGCGCCCGCAAGATCCACGAGATCGCCACGATCGAGCAGGCCAACGAGATCAAGACCAAGCTCGAGGCCGTGAAGGTCCGTCTGGCCGTTCGCTCCGGCGACGCCGGCCGTCTCTTCGGCTCCGTGACCCCGGCCGACATCGCCTCGGCGATCAAGGCTGCCGGTGGCCCCGACGTCGACAAGCGTCGCGTCGAGCTCGGCTCGCCGATCAAGACGCTCGGCGGACACCAGGTGTCCGTGCGTCTGCACCCCGAGGTCGCTGCTCAGCTCGGCATCGAGGTCGTTGCTGCCTAAGGGCATAGCTCACCAGAGCAGGTGAAGGGCCGTACCCCGCTGGGTACGGCCCTTCGTTGTTTCACGTGAAACGGGGCATCACCCGGTAGCTCAGCGGGTGGCGCCGGTGACGATCCACCGGCCCGACCGGGTGCGCAGCCGGAGTGTGGCCATGCGGACGGTCATCATCAAGGCCATCGCCCACCACAGCGCGGTCAGGCCGCCGCCGAATGCCGGCACCAGTAGAGCGACCGGGGCGAAGACCGCCAGCGTGACGAGCATGGCCCAGGCCAGATACCGCCCGTCTCCGGCACCCATCAGTACTCCGTCCAGGACGAAGACCACGCCCGCGATCGGCTGGGACAGCGCCACCACCAGCAATGCCGGGAGCAGCGTGTCCTGTACGGATTGGTCGCCGGTGAACAGGGGGACGAACAGAGGCCGGGCAAGGACGATCAGTGCGCCGAACACCACCCCGGAAGCGAAGCCCCACTGCACCATGCGGCGGCATGCCTCGCGTGCCCCCTTGGCGTCATCGGCTCCCAGATAGCGACCGATGATGGCCTGCCCCGCGATGGCGATCGCGTCGAGCGCGAAGGCCATCAGGCTCCAGAGCGAGAGGATGATCTGGTGCGCGGCGATCTCGGTGTCGCCGAGTCGGGCGGCGACGGCCGTGGCGATCATCAGGACGGCGCGGAGTGACAGCGTACGGACCAGCAGCGGAACGCCCGCCTGGGCGCTGGCCCTGATGCCTGCGGCGTCGGGACGAAGCGAGGCGCCGTGCCGGCGCGCCCCTCGTATCACCACGATCAGGTAGGCGGCGGCCATGGAGACCTGTGCGATGACGGTGCCCCAGGCCGACCCGGCGATGCCGAGGCCGGCGCCGTAGACGAGTCCCGCGTTCAGGGCTCCGTTGGCCGCGAAGCCTCCGACGGCGACATAGAGCGGGGTCCTGGTGTCCTGCAGGCCGCGGAGTACGCCGGTCGCGGCCATCACGATGAGCATGGCCGGTATGCCGAGGCTGGAGATCCTGAGGTACGTGGTGGCGTAGGGGGCCGCGGTGTCGGAGGCGCCGAAGATGTCCACGAGCCAGGGGGCTGCGGGGAGCGCGAGTGCGATGACGACGATGCCGAGCAGGAGGGCAAGCCAGATGCCGTCCATGCCCTGGCGGATCGCGGAGGCCAGATCGCCCGCGCCGACCCGTCGGGCCACTGCCGCGGTGGTGGCGTACGCGAGAAAGACAAAGACGCTGACGGCGGTGGTCAGCAGGGCGGCGGCGACGGCCAGACCGGCCAGCTGCGGTGTGCCGAGATGGCCGACGATGGCACTGTCGACCATCACGAAGAGCGGCTCGGCGACGAGTGCGCCGAAGGCAGGGACGGCAAGCGAGATGATCTCGCGGTCGTGCCGTCGACGGCTGGGCGGAGGGGTTGCCGGGGCCTGGATCATGGGCGTCAATCTAATCTTCCACAGGTAATGGATGCAATGGCTATGCAGCCCTTACATTTACTCACGGTCGGCGTTCTCTCGTGCGCTGTTTGTCGTGATCTTGTGCTGACTCGGAAAGTTTTTCTCCCCCACAGCCCGTGGATGGAGAAAGCCCAGGTCAGGGCCCCGTTGGTGAGGGTGCTATGAGTTTGTCCACAGCGCTGTCCCCCGCTCCGTGCACAGGTTCTGCGGAGTTCTCCACAGCATCTGGTCAGTCGTCCACATGCCCTGTGGATAACCAGATTGGCTGACGGTGCTGAGCGGCCTACCGTGGTCCGGCGCCCGCACCCCGTTCCGGCCCTGGAACCCCGCAGAACTTGACGTGCCAGAACCGGAGTCGGGCGTCTTGTTTGTCGGTGCTGTGCCGTAAGAAAGAGTGGCACGGCGAGGTCCGCGGAGCGGACGGGAGGAGGCGGCCCGGTGAGCATTCCCGAGCCTTTGGACGACCCCTGGGCCGACACCGGTCCCAGCGACCGTCTGCCCGTCACCCGCCAGCGCCGCAGTGAACGCGGGGACCGCGCAGAACAGCACGAACGCGGCAGGGAGAGCGGCGGATGGGAGGGCGGCTCCCCCGGTTTCGAGCGGGTCCCGCCCCAGGACCTCGATGCCGAACAGTCGGTCCTGGGCGGCATGCTGCTGTCCAAGGACGCCATCGCCGATGTTGTGGAGATCATCAAGGGGCATGACTTCTACCGCCCCGCCCACGAGACCGTCTACCAGGCGATCCTGGACCTCTACGCCAAGGGCGAGCCGGCCGACCCGATCACGGTGGCCGCAGAGCTGGTCAAGCGCGGTGAGATCACCAAGGTGGGCGGGGCTCCGTATCTGCACACCCTCGTCCAGTCCGTGCCGACCGCGGCCAATGCCTCGTACTACGCGGAGATCGTCCACGAACGTGCCGTCCTGAGGCGGCTCGTCGAAGCCGGGACGAAGATCACGCAGATGGGATACGCGGCCGACGGCGATGTCGACGACATCGTGAACTCCGCGCAGGCCGAGATCTATGCCGTCACCGAGCAGCGCACCAGTGAGGACTACCTGCCGCTCGGCGACATCATGGAGGGCGCTCTCGACGAGATCGAGGCGATCGGTTCGCGCAGCGGCGAGATGACCGGGGTACCGACCGGCTTCACCGACCTCGACGCCCTGACGAACGGCCTGCACCCGGGCCAGATGGTCGTCATCGCGGCCCGCCCGGCCATGGGTAAGTCCACGCTGGCGCTGGACTTCGCACGGGCCTGTTCGATCAAGAGCAACCTGCCCAGCGTGATCTTCTCCCTCGAAATGGGACGCAACGAGATCGCGATGCGACTGCTCTCGGCCGAGGCGCGGGTGGCGCTGCACCACATGCGTTCCGGCACCATGACCGACGAGGACTGGACGCGGCTGGCCCGCCGGATGCCGGACGTCTCGGCCGCCCCCCTCTACATCGACGACTCCCCGAACCTCTCCATGATGGAGATCCGGGCGAAGTGCCGTCGCCTCAAGCAGCGCAACGACCTCAAGCTCGTGGTCATCGACTATCTGCAGCTGATGCAGTCCGGCGGCTCGAAGCGCGCCGAGAGTCGCCAGCAGGAGGTCTCGGACATGTCCCGAAACCTCAAGCTGCTCGCCAAGGAACTGCAGCTCCCGGTCATCGCGCTCTCCCAGCTGAACCGTGGCCCCGAGCAGCGCACGGACAAGAAGCCCATGGTCTCCGACCTGCGTGAGTCCGGATCCATCGAGCAGGACGCCGACATGGTGATCCTGCTGCACCGCGAGGACGCCTACGAGAAGGAGTCCCCCCGCGCCGGCGAGGCCGACCTGATCGTGGCCAAGCACCGTAATGGCCCGACGGCGACGATCACCGTGGCCTTCCAGGGCCACTACTCACGCTTCGTGGACATGGCACAGACCTGAGCGCGGCCCTTGTAAGGTCTCAGATTTCGCTGCAGAGTCTCACGTCTGACTGCATATCGACTGCACTTATGAAGTGGACGTGAGACGAGCAGGTCGGCGCGTTCACTCTTTTAAGCTCTCAGCTTCCTGGCGTCGCACCACATCCACGACGAGCCGGTGACCTGGCAGCCTCCCACCGCTCTGCTGGCCGGACTGTCCCTTCCCGGACCCGACCCGGCGCACATCGACCTGCCCCACCTGCACCAGATCGTCCGAGAACGCCACCACCCCGTTCAGCACGCAGCACAGATCCTGGGCACGACCGTCGATGCCATCCGGCATGTCCTCGACGAGCACCCAGCCCCCGCACCCCGCTGACGCAGAACACCGCCAGAGCCGCCGGCCGCATCCGGCAGCAAGCCCGGCAAGCCATCACGGCAGAGCGCTTCACGCAGCTCTACCGCGACGAACATCGATCCCTCCAGCGGATCGCCACCCTCACCGGTTTCTCCCGCAGAGTGCTGACCGACCTCGCCAAGGAGTACGGCATCCCGCTCCGCGAGGGCCCTCAGGACTACAAGCGTCGCGGCAGTGTCGATCGGGACTGGCTCATCGAGCAGTACGTCCACCGCCGCCGAACCCTGCCGGACCTTGCCCGCGAAACCGGCATGAGCACCGCGAACGTGGCCCGCTGGGCCCACACCCACAACATCCCCCTCCGGCCACGGGGCGGAGCCAGCCACCACACCGCCCTCCGCACCGCCGACGAAGCCGAGTCACTTCCCGCAGTCCTTCGCAAAGCCCTCACCGGTTCATTCGCACGGCAGCGGCTCTCACGGTTCCTGGCCGCCCGGTCCTACCCCACGCTCACCGAAGCAGCCCGAGACCTCGAAATCCGCCAGTCCGCTCTGGTGACCCAGATCAACCGTCTCGAAGAGGACCTCGGACAGCCCCTCTTCGAGCGGGCAGAGCGCGGCAGGGCCATGAAGCTGACCCGATTCGGGAAACGCGTCGCCGCAGCCGCCCAGACGATCCCGGCTGAGGAAATGCCACGACGGTGAGAGGAAACACCCATCCAAGCCGTGAGACAGCGGGAAGTTGCTCAGCGCCTCGTCTCGTACCTGGTCAGGACCACGCCGCCGGGAAACGTCCGCGTCTCCACCAGGTTCAGGTTCACCCAGTTGTCCAGCGCGGTGAAGAACGGCGTGCCGCCGCCCACCAGGACCGGCGCGGTGGCCAGCACGTACTCGTCAATCAGCCCGGCCCTCATGGCCGCCCCGGCGAGCGTCGCGCCGCCGATGTCCATCGGGCCGCCGTCCTCGGCCTTGAGCCGGGTGATCTCGGCGACCGCGTCGCCGGTGACCAGGCGGGTGTTCCAGTCGACCTTGTCGATCGTCGAGGAGAACACCACCTTCGACATGTCCCGCCAGCGGCGCGCGAACTCGATCTCCGCCGGGGTGGCATTGGGCTGCTGCTCGCCGGTCGGCCAGTAGGAGCTCATCGTCTGCCACAGCTTGCGCCCGTACAGCGTCAGGTCGGTCGCCTGCAACTGGTCGGACCAAAACTGGAACAGCTCGTCGCTCGGCACGCTCCAGCCGATGTCGTCGCCGGGCGCGGCGATGTGGCCGTCCAGGGTCAGGTTCATGCCGTAGATCAGTTTCCGCATGGCGCCAGCCTTCCGTGAGTCGGTCTCACGCGTACAGACCGGCGCGGCGCGGGAAACTCATCGGTGCGCGATCTGAGCTCACATGTAGTCCTCGTGCTCGGTGGCTCAGCCGCAGACTCGTCGTTCCGCCGAGGAAATGGCATCGATCTGAGACTGATCTTGGGTGCCATCGCGGTGAGACAACAGAGAACCAGCAGGTCACAGAAGATCGACATGTCATCGGCGACGAGACCCTACAGCCCTTTTCTCCGCTGTCGTGTCATGACGATGGCAGTCCTGACGCTCTGGCTCACTCCGTTACGGGCAGGCACTCGGCGAGCAGGTCGATGATGTCGCGCCAGGCTCGCTGCGCGTGCTGCGGGTGGTGGCCGACGCCGGGGAGCAGGGTCTGGTCGACCGGCGGGTGGTGGAAGGCGTGCAGGGCTCCGCCGTAGACCACGAGGCGCCAGTCGACGCCCGCGGCCTGCATCTCTGCGGCGAAGGCGTCCCGTTGCTCAGCGGGCATGATCGGGTCCTCCGATCCGACCCCGGCCCACACGGGGCAACGGATGCGCGCCGCCTCGCCCGGTCGGCCCGTGGTTAGTGCGTTGACCGTCCCGATCGCGCGCAGGTTGACGCCGTCGCGCCCGAGTTCCAGCACGATTGCGCCCCCGGTGCCGTAGCCGATAGCGGCGATCCGGTCGGGGTCGGTCCGCGGTTCGGCGCGCAGCACATCGAGTGCCGCGTGGCCAATACGCCGCATCCGGTCGGGGGCGGCGAGCAGGGGGGTCACGCGCGCCAGCATCTCCTGTGGGTCGGTG
Organism: Streptomyces sp. NPDC057543; assembly: GCF_042801895.1. Lineage (NCBI taxonomy): Bacteria > Bacillati > Actinomycetota > Actinomycetes > Kitasatosporales > Streptomycetaceae > Streptomyces > Streptomyces sp. NPDC057543. The sequence goes on from NZ_JBHVFF010000005.1 coordinate 12,194, forward strand.
AACCAGCGCCCGCCGTGGAGATCGAAGGCCAGCGCCACGTACCCCAGTTCGGCGAGGGCGTCGGCCCGGCTGCGCTGGAAGTCGTTCAGGCCCGGCCCCTCGGGCCCGATCAGGACTGCGGGCCGGCGGTCGACACCGGCGGGGAGCGCGAGATGCCCGATCATCGTCAGGCCGTCGGCCAGGTATTCGACCGTACGCGTCGTGACCGTTGTCATGAGACTGAACCGTAGTGATTGTCGAGCCTGATCGGGCCGGTCTTCACCGTCGGCTGAACAGCGTGGGTGGGGGTCCGTGGGTGGGCACTGTGGAAGGCTCTGGTTCTGGCGGAGCACATCGACACCGATGCGAACCAGGCCGCTCGAGGACTTGAGAACCTACCCGACCAGCCTCCCTGCCGAGGCGCACCTCGAACAGGATCCGAAGGGCCAGCGCCGGGGCTGACTGCCTTGCCGAACCGCGACTTCTCGGGGCGCCGGATGCCTCGTGCCGTGGAGCCTCTTCGGTTTCGGACCACTGGGCCGGGGCGGCTCAGGACGGCGGGATGACGCGCGTGACCACCAGCTCCACCAGCCGGTTCACGGTGGCTTCGGCCCGGTAACCGCTCTCGGGGCCGGTGAGGACAGCGGGCAGGGTGAAGTGCTCCAGCAGGAGGCCCGTCATGGCCAGGTACAGGACCAGGAAGGCGTCCGCGTCGCCTGGCAGGCCCGCCGCCCGGTGGAACCGGGCGCTCTCGTCGACGTTGGCGCGGACGGTCTGCGTCAGGCGGTCGCGGAGCGCCGGCCGGCGGGTTGCCTCCAGGCGGAGTTCCAGCATGGCGAGGTAGCCCGTGCGGTCGTCGTCCATGCGCTGCACCAGCCATCGCATCAGGTCGGCGACCAGCGCACGCGAGGGCGCCGGGCGCATGGCCTGCTCTACCTTGGCCGGATCGGGGGTCATCCGGACGGTGATACGGGCGGCCGCCTGCATGAACAGGTCGTCGCGGTTGGCGAAGTAGTTGGACGAGGTGCCCACCGGGACACCGGCGCGTGCATCGACGGCGCGGAACGTGAGCCCCCGCGCACCCTCGTCCGCCAGCACTTCGATGGCTGCATCGACGAGCGCTGTCCTGCGCTCGGGGTTCCTGGCCATACGGAGGCCTCCCTCATTTTCTCTTCGGTTCTTTCGCGGAAAAGGATTGCACAACCACTACACATGAAGCACTCTAGTTGAAGTGGTTGCGGCTCGGACACGCCGCGACGGAACGGGGATCCTGTGCGCAAGCTGACCTACTTCATCGCCTGCTCCATCGACGGTTTCATCGGAGACCCGAGCGGTGACGCGTCGTCCATGCATCAGTTCGTGAACGAAGAGTTCCTGGAGTTTCTGAAAACGCAATACCCGGAGACGGTGGCGACCGAGGGTCGCAAGTTGCTCGGTTTTCATGACGTTGAGAACCAGCAGTTCGACACCGTGATCCAGGGGCGGGCCAGCTACCAACTGGCTCTGGACATCAACATCACCAGCCCGTACGCCCAACTTCGCGAACTCGTGGCATCGCGGACCCTCAAGGAGTCACCCGACCCGAACGTCGAGCTCGTCTCCGACGACGTGGTCGCAAGGGTCCGGGAACTCAAGGCGGAGGACAGCGAGCTCGGAATCTGGCTCTGCGGCGGCTCCCAGCTTGCCGGAGAGCTGATCGACGAGATCGACGAGCTGGTGATCAAGACATACCCGATCGTCTACGGTTCGGGCATGCCGATGTTCGGCTCGGATTTCGCGCCCTCCGTGTTCGCGCTGGACTCGGTTCGCGTCTTCGACAACGGCACTCTGGTCAGGGCCTACAGCCGGACGCGCTGACCAGGCGGTCGGGCTGCGACGGCGGCGGTGGCGGGCATGGTTCAGGTGCTGTGAAATGCGTTCGCCACAGCTCGGGTTCTGCGGGTAGTTGTTGAACATGACTTCTCCCTCTGAACAGTTGCTCCCCGGTACACAGCGCGCTCTGCTGCACCGCATCGCCACCGCGCAGTCGGAAGGCCGTGCGCCCTCGCTCGTCGCCGCGGTGCAGAGGCAGGGGCAGACCGTCTGGAGTGGCTCCCGCAGTTGCGTGGACGGCCACGCCCCCGACGCCGACACACAGTTCAGGATCGGCTCGATCACCAAGACGTTCACCGCGGTGCTGGTCCTACGGCTGCGCGACGAGGGACTTCTGGACCTGGACGACCCGCTGGAGAAGCATCTGCCCGGCACGGGCGTCGGTGGAGTCACTGTTCACCAGCTCCTGAGCCACAGCGCGGGACTGGGCGCCGAGTCGCCTGCCCCCTGGTGGGAGAGGACCCCGGGTGCGCTGCGGCCCGAGCTCGCCGACGTACTCGGTGAGCAGACGAGGATGCACGCCCCGGGGCGCCGTCACCACTACTCGAACCCCGGATACACCCTGCTGGGCGCGGTGGTCGAGAAGGTGCGCGGGGCGAGCTGGGCGGACGTGCTGCGACGCGAGATCCTGGAACCGCTCGGCATGCACCGCACGAGCCCCCAGCCGCAGGCGCCGCACGCAGGTGGCTGGGCCGTGCATCCCTGGGCCGATGTCATGCTGCCTGAACCGACCGAGGATCTCGGGCTGATGGCCCCGGCCGGTCAGCTCTGGTCCACCACCGGCGACCTTCTCCGCTTCGCGGCCTTCCTTGCCGGGGGAGATGACCGGGTGCTCCGTAGCGCGTCCGTGGAGCAGATGCGTGAACCGTCGGCGCCGACCGAGTCCGGCGACTGGGAGTCGCTCTACGGCCTGGGTCTTCAGCTCGTGCGGCGGGACGGCCGCACGCTCTTCGGGCACACGGGCTCGCTGCCCGGCTTCCTGGCCGCGTTGTGGTTCAGCGTCGAGGACGATGTGACGGCCGTCGTCCTCACCAACACCACGTCCGGGCCGATGATCGGGGATGTGGCCGCAGACCTCGTGAAGATCGTCGCCGATGCCGAGCCCCGCATTCCGGAACCGTGGCGCCCTCTGCCCGAGGCGGACGCGGAGCTTCTCGCGCTGACCGGCCCCTGGTACTGGGGCACGCGCGCGAACGTCCTGCGACTGACCTCGGACGGTGGGCTGGATCTTCAGCCCTTGCGAGGCAATGGCCGAGGTGCCCATTTCACCGCACGGCCCGACGGCACTTGGGTCGGTCTCAACGGCTATTACGCGGGGGAGACACTGCGCGTCGTCCGAAACGGCGACGGCAGCGTGAACCATCTCGATCTGGGTTCGTTCGTTTTCACGCGGGAGCCGTACGACCCCGTTGCGGCCATTCCCGGTGGTGTGGACGAAGGCGGCTGGCGAGGCCTCGGAGCCTGACAGCCACGTCACTTGAGAACGCCGCGTTGCCTGCGCACCGCACGGCCGGCCCTGCCGTTTCACGTGAAACGGCAGGGCCGGGCGGTTCACGCCGTCAACTCCCGTTCCAATGGGGTGCGGAACCGTGGAGTGATCCGTGCTCGGCCCACCCACTGCGTCAGCCTGAATGCTTCCGCCTCGATCGCGGCAGCGGCATCCCGGCCGATGTCGGACAGCAGCCGCCAGACCGGCTCGCCATCGGTTCGCTGCGCCCAGCCGCCCACGATCTCGCCGTCCCACCACACGGTCGGGCCGATATTGCCGGACCGGTCGAACAGTGCCTTCCGGTGCCCGGCAGGGAGGTGGAATCCTCGATCCGCCCAGCCCATCGCGCTGGGGTCGAGCGCCGGAAGCAGCGCGGCCCAGGGTTCCATGGCCGGTTCCGGTTCCAGGTCGTCCGGCAGGACCCATCCCGGGGCGCCGTCGTCGAGCCGGACTTCCTCGGCTCCGACGGCGGCCAGTGCCTTGCGGACCGGGTTCGCTGCCGGTGACGGGGCCGCCGGCGGCAACGGCGGCAAGACTCTGCTGTTCGGCGTCGGCGAGCCAGCGTTCGTCCAGCCCATGGCCGTCGTCCGCCAGGTGCTTGAGGAAGGTGCGGCGTTCCTTGGCGGCCACTGCCCGGGCGGTCGACGCGTAGACGAAGGGGGCGAGTTCCTGCGACACGACGAAGAGGGTGTTGCGCATGGAGAGCTGCCGGACCAGCGAGACGTCCTCGTAGAGAGCCCGCTCCACTGCGGCGATGCCGGCCTCGGACATCCGGGCGCAGGTGGACAGGAAGACGGTGGCGGCGTCGGTGGCGTGCAGAGCGACGACCGAGTCCGCCACGGACACCGGGGACGCGGTCCGAGCCGACGGGGCCAGGCGGTGCCGTCGTCCGAGCCTGATCCTGCGCTGTTCGTCACTGATGTGGTGCACGGACACCCTCCCGGATTCCGGCCGCGGTCACAGCGCGAGCTTGAAGCCCACGTGGCTGGCGGTGAAGCCGAGGCGCTCGTAGAAGCGGTGAGCATCGGTCCGGGTCGCATCGGATGTCAACTGGACCAACTGGCAGTGCAGGCGCCGGGATTCGTCCACGGCCCATTCGATCAGCCGGGTGCCGAGACCACTGCCGCGTTCGGCGGCGTGGACGCGGACGCCCTCGATGACCGAGCGGGTCGAGCCGCGCCGGGAGAGTCCGGGGATCACGGTCAGCTGCAGAGTTCCGACGACGTGGTCCCCGCGCACGGCGACCACCAGGTGCTGGTTCGGGTCGTCCGCCAGCCGCTGGAACGCGGCGCGGTACGGGGCGAGGTCGTCCGGTGACTCACGCTGCGCACCGAGTGGATCGTCGGCGAGCATGGCCACGATCGCGGGAATGTCGGTGCGGGCCGCGGGGCGTATTTCCAGATCGCTCATGATCGGCACACTACGCAGCCCATGAGCATGGCGCGGCGATTTCCCCGGCCTGTGCGGGGACAGGGCCGGTTACGGTTGCGCGGCGACTCATGCGACCGGTACGGGGGCCTTGAGCTCTTCGACCGCCCGGACGAGCGGGGCCAGCTCGGGGTTCCTGGCGGCTTCGTCGAGTGCGGCGCGCAGCGCGGTGTCATTGGTCGAGCGGGCCTCTGCGAGCAGGGCGAGGCCGGCCTCGGTGACGTCGGTGTAGATGCCGCGGCGATCGGTGTCGCAGAGATACCGGGTCATCAGTCCGCGGTCCTCGAGCCGGGTGACCAGGCGGGTGGTGGCGCTCTGGCTGAGAACGACGGCGTCCGCGACCTGCTTCATCTGGAGATGGCCACCGGGGCCGATGTGCTGCCTGCTCAGGACGTCGAGCAGGGAGTACTCCCGCACGCTGAGCCCGTGTCCGCTCTGCAGAGCGCGCTCGACACGAGCCTCGATCTTCCCGTGGAGCAAGGAGAGCGCGCACCAGCTCTGGGACAGGGCGGTCAGTGCGGGGTCTGTCGCTGTCATGGGGTCTCTCCTCCGTCTCGGAGCTGCTTGTGTCCAGGATAGGCGACCCTCGCAATAGCCTGCGCTTGCAATTAATAGTTGTGCCTGCAATTAGTGTGAGCGCTTGTAACACGCAGGCGCAATCCTGCGGAAGGTGGCACCCATGCCCCTCGCGCTCCTCGCCCTCACCATCGGCCGCCCGCGGCACCCGCGGCCCACCACTGACCGCTCTCGCACCCGCAAGGCACCCATCGCGCCGCACCATGTAGTCACCCCGTGAGCGCCCTCACTGTCTCCGACGCCCGCTGACGTTCCCGGACGCGGAAGCGCTCATTGCGGCGGCCCGCAGCGCCGCCGGTTCGCCGAGCCGAGTGGGTCAGCCCGTCGCCACGGTCAGCGGAGCGTAGCGACGGGTCCAGTCGCCCGGCAGGTCCGAAGCCCCGTACGTCATCACCGTGGTTCCGGAGCCTGCCCGCAGACCGCACTCCTCGAACCAGGTGAGCAGGTCCGCATGGCGCGTGTCGATGTCCGCGCGCAACGGCAGATCCGTCGCCTCGGCGAGCGAGGTGACGAGGGCCCGAGCCGTGGCCGTGTCGGGCGCAACCAGCGGGCCGACCACGTGCGTACGGTCGCTCGGCCAGATCGCCGCGTAACCGACGAGCTTTCCGCCGTCCTCCGCGATCCGGATGTGGTCGGCATACGCGGGCAGCCGGGCGAGCACATGTGTCCGGTCGGTACCGAAGACGTCCAAGTCCAACCGGACGATGGCTTGCAGGTCCATGGCCGTGGCCGGGCGTACGACCGCGGCGCACGCCGTGTCGCCGGTCGGCCGGAAGAACCCGGTGACCCGCTCGACGCGGCCCACGACCGAGAACCCGAGCTGTTCGTAGAGAGGCTGTCCCGCAGGCGTCGCGTACAGGCTGAGAGGCGTGTCCGCGGCCTCGTCGATCACATGGCGCATCAGTTGCCGGGCCACTCCTTGCCGCGCGTACCGCTCGGCGACGAGCAGCATGCCGATGGCAGCCAGCCGCGGTCCGTAGGAGGTCACCACGCAAGCGGCCATCAGGCCCTCGCCGCCAGGATCGTCCAGGCCGTAGCCGGTTCCTGCGGAGAGGAGCAGGCCCCATCGGTGCTCATCGCGTGGCCAGCCCCGGTTCTCACAGAGGTCGGCGCAGGCGACCAGGTCGCCCTGGCTGAGACGGCGGACAGCCAATGCGGCGAGCGGACGGGACTGCGGGACGGTCATGAAGGTCAGGCTGTCCGACGCGGTGATCGCTCGTCCACTCCTTTACCCGCTCCGGCTTCGTGGCGTCGCTTCAAAACGCTGTGAGTGGTTTCACGTGAAACACGGTGCCCAGGCCGCCCGAGGCCGATGAGGCCCTGGACCGGGCCGTCTCAGTGGATTTCACGATCGTGCGTCCCCACTGGCGCGCGGCCGGTACCGCCGGGCATGACCGTGCCGCACCGGGCTCGGCCTGCTCGCCGGGGCTCCGGTCTTCGCGTACCTTCCAGAGGCGGTCCGCGCCCCCGAGTGTCGAGACCGCCACGGACACGAGCACCAGCCACTCCAGATACGTGGGCGGACCGTTGGGAACGATCCCGTGAAGGTCAAGGCAATCGCCGAGGGCACAAGGGCAGTAAGAGTCACGCCGATCCGTTTCTGGTCCTGCGTCCAGTGTCGGGACCCGCACAGCACGGTGATCCCGACGGTCCTGAACACGAGACCGAGAGGCCCCTGGAACTGGCCCGGTACGACGGTGAGTACCGGAAGCGCCACCGCCACCCATGCGGGAGAACGGCGCGCAGCGGGGGTGCCTTGCTTCATCTTCCCCTCTGCCGCCGTCCCGGAGTGGGTGGTCGGTCTGTGTCCCGGGCAAGGCATGCTGGGGCGAGAGACCGCGGTCGGGCGACGGCCGATGACCGCAAGCAGAACGCGATTGTGCCCGCAGGCATGGGCAGCGGGCCGCGTGGGTGCGTAAGGCGACCAGAAGACGTTCGAGGCGAGGCACAGCATGGATGCTCCGGCCGGCGGGTGGACCGAAGACGGAACGGGCAGATCTCCCGACGCGACCTTGATCCACCGCACCCTGACCGAGGTCGCGCCTGTCGCGGACCAGGCAACCGCGTACTTCTACGCCCTGCTCTTCATCCGGCACCCCGATCTGCGTGCCCTGTTCCCGGTCGCGATGGATGTCCAGCGCGATCGCCTCTTCCGCGCGATCCTCACCGCTGCCGACCGGCTGGACGACCCCCGCGCGCTGGCCGAGTACCTCGGTGAACTGGGCCGGGGCCACCGCAAGTACGGCACACGGTCCGCGCACTATCCCGCAGTGGGAGAGGCACTCCTCGGGGCGCTGAGCCGCTACGCGACCGTCACCTGGGACAGGGAGGCCGAAGCGGCGTGGGTCCGTGCATACACCGCGATATCGCAGATCATGATCGATGCGGCGGCCGAGGTTGAGCAGCGGGCTCCCGCCTGGTGGCACGCGGAGGTCGTCTCGCACGACCTCAGGACCCGTGACATAGCGGTTCTCACGGTCCGTCCCGACCAGCCCTACCCCTTCCTCGCGGGCCAGTACGCGGCGATGGAGACCCCTTGGTGGCCCCGGAACTGGCGGCACTACTCCTTCGCCTCGGCGCCCCGCCCGGACGGACTGCTCACCTTCCACGTCAAGGCGGTCCCGGCCGGCTGGGTCTCCAACGCGCTGGTGCACCGGGCCCGCCCCGGCGACATCCTGCGCCTCGGCCCGCCCACCGGCTCGATGACGGTCGACCATTCCACCCACAGTGGTCTGCTCTGCCTGGGCGGTGGCACGGGCATCGCGCCCATCAAGGCGCTCGTCGAGGATGTCGCCGAGCACGGCGACCGGCGTCCTGTGGAGGTGTTCTACGGGGCGCGCAGTGATCACGATCTGTACGACATCGACACGATGATGCGGCTCCAGAGGACCTATCCCTGGCTCGCGGTGCGGCCGGTGGTCTCCATCGGCCCGGGAGCGGCGGGCGGTCTGATGGGGCTGCTGCCCGAGGCGGTGCGCGCGTACGGGCCGTGGCACGAGTACGACGCCTATCTTTCCGGCCCGCCCGGCATGATCCGCAGCAGTGTCGACGTGCTCAGGGGCATCGGCATGCCGGCCGAGCGCATCCGGCACGACTCCGTCGAGGAACTGGTGGCCACCGGCCACGCCTGACCCGGGGAGCAGCAGCCCACCGGCCCCGCCCTTACGAGCGGCAGCAGGTCAGCCCAGGTCAGGGGCGTGCATCGCTCGTACGCCCTCGATGTTGCCGTCCAGGTAGTGCCGCAGCGACAGCGGTACGAGATGAACCGCGGCGATCCCCATCCGGCTGAACGGCACCCGCACGACGTCGTACTCCCCGCAAGGGTCGTCGATCTCCGGGCCGTGGCGCCGGGACAGGTCCATGGACTCCAGCCGGCAGACGAAGAAGTGCTGGACCTTCACGCCCTTCACCCCGCCGCCTTCGATGTGCTCCACGGTGTCGACGAAGCAGGGAACCACATCGATGATCTTGGCGCCGAGCTCCTCGTCCAGTTCGCGGTGCAGGGCGTCGACGACGGTCGCGTCCTCGGGCTCGACCCCGCCGCCCGGCGTGAGCCAGTACGGATCCACCCCGGGCTTGGTGCGCTTGATGAGGATGAGGTCGTTGCCGTCGAGCAGGATGGCGCGTGCGGTGCGCTTGACCACGGGACGTTCGGTCATGGCAAGAGAGTGGCCCACGGAACCGGTTCTGAAACACCTGACCCGTGCCGGACCGCCCTGCGCTCACCAGTCGGCGGCGGCGCGCAGCAGCCACTCGTGCGCCCGCGCGATGTGCGGCAGTGCGAGCGTGCCGGTCCGCACGGCCAGGAAGTAGGTGCGCAGCGGAGGCACGGGAGGGTCGAGGAGTGCCACCACTTCGCCCCGTTCCAGCGCCCCCTCGCACAGATAGCGCGGCAGTACGGCGAGCCCGGCACCCGCCGCCGTGCATTCGAGGACCGCTCGGAGATCCGGTGCGATGACGGTTCCCGCGGCGGCGGGCCGGCTGTCGAACACGGCGGCCCAGTACCGGGAGACGAGCGGCAGGCTCTCGTGCACCTCCACGACCGGCAGCTGGTCCAGCACCACGGGCCCTTTGTGCCGCAGTGTCCCGGGTCCCAGCCGCCCGGCCCAGCGCGGCGCCGCGATCAGCACATGCTCCTCGTCGCACAGCGGCGTCGCGGTGAGCAGCTCACCGCGCGGCCGGGCCGTGGCAATGGCCAGGTCATGGTGCCCGGCGGCCAGCCCCTCCAGTGTCTCCTCGGCGTCGGTGAAGAACGAACTGCGCAACGCCAGACCCTGGGCGATGAGCGGGGTGAGTGCCGGCAGGGCGCGCGCCGACGTGAACTCGGGCGGTCCGGCCAGATGCAGGGTCCGTATGCCCGACTCCTCGTCGAGTTCGGTCTCGGCGATCTCGATCAGCGCGTCCAGATGGGGCGCTGCCCGGTGCGCGAGTTCGTCGCCGATGGTCGTCGGGGTCACGCCGCGGGCCCGGCGCAGGAAGAGCGGGCGGCCCAGCTGTCGCTCCAGGGTGCGGATCTGCGAGGTGACCGCGGGCTGGGAGAGGCCGAGCAGGGCGGCGGCCCTGGTGAAGGAGCCGGCCCGGTGCACCGTGACGAATGTGCGCAGCAGGGCCAGGTCCATGTCCTGTCCCCTCCCGCCCTCGCGACGCTTCGGTCCCGTACAACTATAAATATGTCGATAGGTCGCTGTCGCTACCGTGATTGGACACTGACGGAGAGTCAATTAGCCTTGTTCGGGAGGTTCTTCACCTGGGGAACCAGGACGGTCCGAGCCACGAGGGGGGAGGCTCGGACCGTCCGTACCGCCGGTACCGGCTCAGCTCTCGCCGAGCGCCGCGTCCAGTGCCCGTTCCACGTCGGCCACCAGGTCGTCGGGGCTCTCGGCGCCGACCGAGAAGCGGATGAAGCCCTCCGGTACGGCGTCACCGCCCCAGCGCGCCCGCCGTTCCGCGGTGGAGCGCACGCCGCCGAAGCTTGTCGCGTCGTCGACCAGACGCAGCTCGGTCAGGAAGCGCTCGGCCCGCTCACGGTCGGGCAGCACGAACGACACCACGGAGCCGAAGCGCCGCATCTGCCGTACGGCGTTCGGATACGAAGTGTCGGTGGGCAGCCCGGGATACCGCAGACCGGTCACACCCTGGCGCTTGCCCAGTGCCTCGGCCAGGGTCAGGGCGGTGGCGCACTGCCGGTCGATCCGCAGCTCCAGCGTGGCCAGCGAACGGTGCGCGAGCCAGGCCTCCATCGGACCCGGGATCGCGCCGACGACCTTGCGCCAGCGCCGTACCCCCGCCGCCAGCTCAGGATCGCGGCAGGTCACATGGCCGAGCAGGATGTCTCCGTGCCCGGTCATGCCCTTGGTGTCACTGGCCACGGAGAAGTCGGCCCCCAGTTCCAGCGGGCGCTGGCCGAGCGGTGTGGCGAGGGTGTTGTCGACGGCCACCAGCGTGCCGGCCGCGTGCGCGGCCCCGACGAGCCGGCGTACGTCGCATACATCGAGCCCCGGATTGGACGGGGTCTCGATCCACAGCAGCTTGGCGCCGTCGAGGACCGCCAGCTGGGCATCGCCGCCGGTAGGCGCGGTCCGCACCTCGACGCCGTACGCCTCCAGCTGCTCACGCACCAGCGGCAGCGCCTGATATCCGTCGTCGGGCAGCACGACTATGTCGCCGGTGCGCGCCTGGGACAGCAGCACGGCCGAGACCGCCGCCATTCCGGAGGCGAAGACGGTCGTCTCGACCGGCTCGCCCGGCGCCTCCAGCTCGCCGATGGCGCGCTCCAGGTGGGTCCACGTCGGATTGGTGTCCCTGCCGTAGGTGTACGGGCCGACCGGTTCACCGGAGAGATGGAAGTGTGCGGCGAAGGCGGGCCCGGGCAGTGTCGGCTCGAACTGCTGCGGTTCGGGCAACCCGGCCCGTACCGCCCGGGTTCCGTCACCCATGGTGCTCATACCGTTCCTCACTTCTCTCCCCGGTGCGCCACCGGTCCGGACTGCACTGTCTCAAGAGGTGTCCGGTCAGTCCTCGTCGGGCAGGACCACGTTCAGCGCCCACGAAACGATCGAGATGATCAGGCCGCCGAGTACGGCGGTCCAGAAGCCGTGGACGTGGAAACTCAGGTTGAACTGCCCGGCCAGCCAGGAGGTCAGCAGCAGCATGAGCGCGTTGATCACCAGGGTGATCAGACCCAGCGTGAGGATGAAGAGCGGCAGGGTGAGCAGTTTCACGATCGGCTTGACCACGAAGTTCACCAGGCCGAAGAGCAGGGCGACCACGATCAGCGTGAGTATCTTGCGCCCGGTGCTGCCGCCGCTCAGCGTGATGTCCGGGAGCAGCCAGATGGCCACGGCCAGCGCACCCGCGTTGGCGATCGTCTTGACTACGAAATTCTTCATGTGTCTGATCGTGGCAGACAGGATCGGTGGCGGACACCGGCGGGACAGAGGCAAGGGGCGGACAGGCCATGAAGGCATTCAGACTGGACGAGCTGGAGGCGGAACGGGCCGCGAACGACGGCGCGTATCTGCAGTTCGTGAAGGAACGGAACATGTCCGTCGGCCTGTACGCACTGGACGCCGGCGACCTCGACCCGCAGCAGCCGCACAAGGAGGACGAGGTCTACTTCATCGTCAGCGGCCGCGCCTCGATCACGGTCGGCATGGAAACCACCCAGGTGGGAAGAGGGAGCGTGGTGTACGTCCCGGCCGGGGTGGCCCACAAGTTCCACCACATCACCGAGGATCTGCGGGTCATGGTGGTCTTCTCGCCACCGGAGAGCTGATCCGCGCCCCCGGAGGACCGGGCTCCGGTATCAGGGATCCCTAGGGGGTCGATCAGGGGACTTCAAGGGCTGCGTGCCCCCGCCGACCCCCTCCGCGCGTCTAGCATCGAAGTATCGGAGCAGCGGAACAGGAACTCACAGAGACGAGGCAAGGACGATGGCCGTGCGGGAGATATTCGCGGGGATGCCCTGGTGGGTGAAGTGGATCGCGGTGCCGGTCATCGCGATCGTCGTGTTCGGCGGCCTGATCGCCAGCGTGGTCGGTTTCGTGATCGGTCTGCTCTTCAAGGTTCTCGTCTTCGTGATCCTGGTCGGCGGACTCGTCTTCGTCGTACGCAAGTTCATGTCGTCGTCCTCCTCGCGCGGCGACTGGTAGGACGATCGGAAGACGGCCGGGGAGATTAGCCCAGCTCAGCTAAGCAGAAGACGAAACGACCTCCCTCGCGGATGCGGCCGATATGGTGGCAGTCCGCCGCCGTCACCTGGGAATTAACTGTCCGTCACCACCCTGACCAGTGGTTTGTACGGCGTTCGGTCTCCGGACCCCAGTCATGCGGCGGTCTGTGGGGGCGGCCCCCACAAGCGGGCTGACCGCCCGTCACCATGCCTGGGGGTGACCGTTGACCACGGCATCGAGCACTGCTGTCCCGACTTTGATCGGTTCGGTTCAGCGAGCGCTGAGGCTGCTGGAAGCCGTGGGTGCCCATCGGGACGGGGCACCCGCGAAGCAGTTGGCCAGGGAAGCGGGCCTTCCCCTTCCCACTGCCTACCATCTGCTGCGCACCCTGGCCCATGAGGGCTATTTGCGCAGGGAGAATGGTGTGTTCCTCTTCGGAACCGCTGCTGAACGCCTGGTCGGTGAAAATTCCCTGCGGAATCGTCGCAGCAGAATGACGGAGTTGCTGAGCCGCTGGCGCGACACCATCGGCGCCCCGGTGTACTGCGCCGTCTATCGCGAGGGCGAGATCGAACTCGTCGCCGTCGCCTCTACCCCGGCCACCCCCGCGGTGGACGATTGGGCGTCCTTCCGGGAGACCGGTCACGCCCATGCGATCGGTCAGTGTCTGCTGAGCCGGCTCGACGAGAAGGCCCGCGAGGACCATCTGGACCGGCATCCGGTACGGCCGTTGACCCGCTACTCGGTGAGGGACCGGGTGACTCTCCTTGAGAGGCTGCGGTCGCTGGAACGAATGGAACCTGTCATCGAACGACAGGAGTACGCCTTGGGGACGGTCTGCGCGGCCATCCCGATCACTGCCGGATTCACCGCCGCCGCGATGGCCATTTCGGTACCCCTGGAGCAGGAAGACCGGTTGCTCCCCGCAGTCGAACAACTACGTGGCGAAGTGACCAACCTCTTGCGTTCGTTCGTGTTCTCTATCAGTATCTGAAAAATCACTCCTTGTGATCTGCTATCGCGTGCACCACGATGGCGTCAATAGGGCCATGGGGGATCATTCCTGGCCAGATTCATCTACTGCGGGGTTGAACGATGCGCGAGTCGGTTCAAGCTGAGGTCATGATGAGCTTCCTCGTCTCCGAGGAGCTCTCATTCCGGATCCCGGTGGAGCTCCGGTACGAAGTGTGTGATCCGTATGCGATCCGGATGACCTTCCATCTGCCCGGCGACGCCCCCGTCACCTGGGCATTCGGCCGTGAGCTGCTGCTCGACGGCCTCAACAGCCCCAGTGGCGACGGCGATGTGCACATCGGACCCACGGAGCCCGAGGGGCTTTCCGATGTACATATCCGGCTTCAGGTGGGCGAGGATCGCGCCCTCTTCCGGGCCGGTACCGCGCCGCTTGTGGCTTTTCTCGATCGGACGGACAAACTCGTGCCGCTCGGGCAGGAGTGCACGCTGGGTGACTTCGAGGGCAATCTGGAAGATGCCCTGGGCCGGATCCTCGCCGAGGAACAGAACGCCGGCTGAAGAGCACGGGGTCGCAGACCGGCCCGCCGGTCGAACGCGACACCTGCCGAATGGGTGAATCGCTCTCCGTAGTGGGGGCTTCAAGGCTTCGCCCTGCGACGGCGGCCTCTCCCGGTCCGTACGGGTGCTGAAGCTCCGGCTTCCGCGCCGAGCCCTGTGCGGTCCGCGGAGACGACCAGCGCGGCGAGCACAGTCGTCACCGGCACCGAGGCGACCAGTCCGATCGAGCCGACCAGCGTTCGTACGATTTCCTCCGCCACCAGCTCGCTGTTGGCCACCGTCCCTACGCTGCTCCGGGCGATCGAGAACAGCAGCAGCAGCGGCAGTGCCGCGCCCGCGTAGGCGAGCACCAGCGTATTGACGACCGAGGCGATGTGGTCGCGCCCGATCCTGATCCCTGCCCTGTAGAGCCCCCGCGCACCCATCGTCGGGTTCGCCTGGTGCAACTCCCAGACCGCCGACGTCTGGGTGACCGTCACATCGTCGAGGACCCCGAGCGAACCGATGATGACACCGGCCAGCAGTAGGCCGCTCATGTCGATGTGCGGGTACAGGCCGTGGATGAGGCCGGTGCTGTCGTCGGTGTTGCCGGTCAGGCTCGCCCAGCCGATGAAGAGCGATCCGAGCAGCCCGATCAGCAGGAGCGATATCAGTGTGCCGATCACCGCGACCGAGGTGCGGGCGGTCGGGCCGTGGCACATGTAGAGCGCGATCAGCATGATCGCACTGGCCCCGATCACCGCGACGAGCAGGGGATTCGAGCCCTGGAGGATGGCCGGGAGGATGAACAGGGTCAGTACGGCGAACGACACGGCGAGCGCGACCAGTGCCATCACCCCGCGCATCCTGCCCACCGCGACCACGACCAGGGCGAAGATCCCGGCCAGCAGCGCCATCGGGAACTTCCGGTTCACATCCGTCACCGAGTACTGCAGGTCGTGGGGCGCGTCGGGCGCGTACGCCACGACCACGCCCTGACCCTGGCGCAACTGACGTGGTGCGTCGGGCTGGACGATCTCGACGAAGGTCCGGCCCTTGTCATGGCCGGTCGTCACCTCGACGGTGGCCTTCTCGCACAGCCCCGGCCCGCTCCCCGACGGCGGGGTTGTCTCGCCGCTGACGGGCATCTGGGCGGCGTTCACGTCCTTGCAGTCCACTTTGTCGATCTTCACCACCTTCGCCTGCTGGGTCTGCCGGTCGAAACCGACACCGGTCCGATCGTGCGGGGGCGCACCGCCCGGCCAGAGCATCACCAGGCCGACGACGACCGCGGTGGCGAACGGGATGAGCACGGCCGCGATGACCTTGCGCAGATGCTTCGATACGGGCGCGGCGGGGCCGTGGCTGTGCGAGTGGCCGTGCTGATGGCCTCGCGGTTCGGAGTCGATTTGGGGGGACGTCACCGGCCGATCATCGCAAGAGGAGAGGGGCCCTCTGTTCATTACGCCGGACAGGGCGCTAGCGTGGAGGAACCTTTGCACACGCGGGAGCTCGGAGCACCGGGCTGAGAGGGCGCTGATACCCGTACATCCGTACGGGACAGGCTGCGCCGACCGCCGAACCTGTTACCGGGTAATGCCGGCGTAGGGAGTAGGTCTCATGACCACAGCGGACGCACGCACGCCTGCCTCGAACCAGAGCGACGAGGCCGGGAAGTCCATCGGCTGGCACAAGGGATACGTCCAGGGCTCACGCCCGGACCTCCGGGTGCCGGTCCGTCAGGTGCACCTCACCAACGGCAAGGACGTGACGCTGTACGACACGTCGGGGCCGTACACGGATCCCATCACCGAGACCGATGTCCGTCGCGGGCTCGCACCGCTGCGGGAGAACTGGATCATCGCGCGCGGCGACACCGAGGAGTACCCGGGCCGCCCCGCGCGCCCCGAGGACGACGGGCTCAAGCACACCTCGCCGCGAATGGGGTCTCCCCTGCTCGAGCGAAGTCGAGAGCTTGGGGAAGGGCTGCGCAACCTCGACGCGGTCTTCCCCGGCCGGCCCCGGCTGCCCCGCCGCAGCCGGGACGGGCGGCCGGTGACCCAGCTCGCGTATGCCCGCCGGGGTGAGATCACCCCGGAGATGGAGTACGTGGCGATCCGGGAGAACGTCGAGCCGGAGGTGGTGCGCGAGGAGATCGCCGCGGGCCGGGCCGTACTGCCGGCCAACGTCAACCACCCCGAGATCGAACCGATGATCATCGGGAAGCGGTTCCTGGTGAAGGTCAATGCCAACATCGGCAACTCCGCGGTGACGTCCTCCATCGAGGAGGAGGTGGAGAAGATGACATGGGCGACGCGCTGGGGCGCCGACACGGTCATGGACCTTTCCACCGGCCGCAACATTCACACCACCCGTGAGTGGGTCCTGCGCAACTCCCCGGTGCCGATCGGCACCGTTCCCCTCTACCAGGCACTCGAAAAGGTCGACGGCCGGGCCGAGGAGCTGACCTGGGAGATCTACAAGGACACCGTCATCGAGCAGGCCGAGCAGGGCGTCGACTACATGACGGTCCACGCAGGCGTGCGGCTGCCGTACGTCCCGCTGACTGCCCGACGCAAGACCGGCATCGTCTCCCGCGGCGGTTCGATCATGGCGGCGTGGTGCCTCGCGCACCACAAGGAGTCCTTCCTGTACGAGCACTTCGAGGAGCTCTGCGAGATCCTCGCCACGTACGACGTGACGTACTCGCTGGGCGACGGCCTGCGCCCCGGCTCGATCGCCGACGCCAACGACGAGGCCCAGTTCGCCGAACTGCGCACGCTCGGCGAACTGAACACGATCGCCAAGCGGCACGGCGTCCAGACCATGATCGAGGGCCCGGGCCATGTCCCGATGCACAAGATCAAGGAGAACATCGACCTTCAGCAGGAGATCTGCGAGGAGGCGCCGTTCTACACGCTCGGCCCGCTGACCACCGATGTCGCTCCGGCGTACGACCACATCACCTCGGGCATCGGCGCTGCGATGATCGCGTGGTGGGGCACGGCGATGCTCTGTTACGTCACGCCCAAGGAGCACCTCGGCCTGCCCGACCGCGACGATGTGAAAACCGGCGTCATCACGTACAAGATCGCGGCCCATGCGGCGGACCTCGCCAAGGGGCACCCGGGGGCGCAGGACTGGGACGACGCGCTCTCCGACGCCCGCTTCGAATTCCGCTGGGAGGACCAGTTCAATCTGGCTCTCGACCCGGTCACGGCGCGGGAGTTCCACGACGAGACGCTGCCCGCCGAACCGGCGAAGACGGCGCACTTCTGCTCGATGTGCGGGCCGAAGTTCTGTTCGATGAAGATCTCCCAGGACATCCGTCGTGCACACGGCGGTTCGCAGGCGGAGATCGAGGCGGGCATGGCGGAGAAGTCCAAGGAGTTCGCAGCGGCCGGCAACCGGGTCTATCTGCCGATCGCGGACTGATCCGTCCGACGGGTGGCCGAGTGGCGAGGACCGTCGCCGGGTCTTCGCCACTCAGCCGCTGCTCTCCGTGTGCGCATGGCAGGTTCCGGGCAATCGCTGCCGAAAAGCGGGTGATCGGGGCGCTTGCGTGTCCGTGGGTTCCGCGCATGAGCGACAGCGCGACGGAGACGAACGAGGCCGACCGGAAGCCGTGTTGGCGAGGGCGAAAAGTGTTGCTCCGCAGCACTGCGGTCGCGGCTACCGCACGGACGCACCCGACGCGCTGACGAAGGCATGGGGCCGCTGATCCACGTCGGTCCCGGCGCGCGGCCCATTGGCCGTACCGGTGTTCCCGGCGGGGTACGTGTCCCCGGACCGGTCAGTCCGGTTCATGCTCCGGGCCGCCGAAGTCGGGGCTGGTGAAGTCCGGGCTGGTGAAGGTCGGGCGGGGGCCCGCCGCCGGGCCGTCATCGGGGCTGGTGAAGTCCGGCCGGCTGTAGCCGATCTTCGGGATGCGGTGTTCCGAGCGGTGCGGGGTGCGTGCCGCGGGGCCGGCCGCGGGATCGGCGAGCGCGTCCCTGAGGAACGGCAGGATGCCGCGCTCCAGCAGGGCGTGGCGCCATGCCTCCCTGGCGCGCGCCACCTCTTCCGGAAGCTCGCTCCCGGGATCCTCGGCGGGCTGCGATGTCGATCCGTTGCGCAGTGCGGTGACGAGCAGTCCTACAGCGGCGGCCAGGATGGCGGCGGCCATGACCGCCGCGAAGAACCAGCCCGCGGCGACCATGGTGGAGGCGAAGGACGGCGGCGGGCTGAGCAGTTTCAGCAGATAGCCGGCCAACAGGAATATGAACGCGGCGGTGCCGGCGAGCAGGGGGGCCAGAACCGTGACGACGGCTCCTATGCCGGCGCCCGACTGGCTCTGACGGTTCATGCCGGACCCGGGACCGGTGTCCTCGTCCGTTCCTTCGTCCGGTCCTCGCAGCTCTTCGCGGGCCTTCACGTAGTGCTCGTACTCGGTGGCGGCCGTCGCGGTGATCAGCGCCGTGGCGTCCAGCGCCATGGTGCGCAACTGCACGGCGTTGAGCCGCTCGCCGACCGCGGCCAGATCCGGTCGTTCATGGGCGTGGCGCAGTGCGTCGTCGAGGATCCGCTCGTACTCGGGGCGGTCCTCGGCCAGCAGGTGCGGAGCGCTGTTCATGTGCATCCCCCGATGCTCCGTTGGGCCTGAATGCCCGCTCGGACCGGACAGTTGGGCGTAAACGGAGGAGAGCCTGCTACTGATACGCCGATGGTAGAGCGCCCACGGCACGGGGTGACAGGGGGTTTCCGCAAATAGGCCCGGTGGTCGGCGTGGTCAGGTCGTGGAGCGTCTTCCCGGCTGGACGTCAGTCATGCAGGGGCAGTTGGACGACCAGTAGCTTTCCGGCCATGGTCACTCCGCCGTCCATGGCGATGGCGAGTCCGTCCGCGTACACATGCGGGCCGTCGACCACGGGACCGGAACCGTCCTCTCCGTCCTCCGAGCCGACCTCGCCGAGGAGGTATGGAATGGGGCTGTGACCATGGACGATGCGCTGTCCGCCGTAGGCCGACAGCAGCTCCCGCACGGCCTGCGGCCCCGACTCGTCGCGGAAGGCGAACCGCTTCGTGAGCTTTCGGAAGAGGTCCCAGCACTCATCGGCGTCGTTACGCGTGAGAATGGCGTGCACGGTGTCGTTGACGTCCTCGATGGTGCTGCCGTAGTCGAGGTATGCCGTCGTGTCGGAGTGGGTCAGCAGATGCCCGTCCTCCTCGACGATCGCGTCGAGCCGGGACATCCACTGGAGGTGGACGTCCTGGAGCCGCTCCATGTCGTTCTTCTGGCCGCCGTTGAGCAGCCAGGCGGCTTGGAAGGTGGCGGTGCCGGCGCCGGAGTTGACCGGGGTGTCGCCGAACCGCTTGGCGCCGATGAGCAGCAGTTCGTGATTGCCCATCAGGGCCTTGCAGTAGCCGCCCGCGGCCGCGGCCTCGGCGGAGAGGCGCATCACCAGGTCGATGACGCCGATGCCGTCGGGTCCCCGGTCGGTGAAGTCGCCCAGGAACCAGAGCCGGGCATTGCCCGCGGACCAGTTGCCCCCGGCGTTGATGAGGCCCTGCTCGGCGAGGGCGGCGTGGAGCTCGTCCAGGTAGCCGTGGACGTCGCCGACGACGTACAGCGGCCCGAGCCTCGGCTCCGGGGCGGGCCGCGGGTCGGGGACGGCCCGCACCTGGACGGTGTCGCCGCGGTTGATCACCGGAAGGTCGCGTGCGGTGGGGGTGTACCCCTCGGGCAGCTCGTCTCCCGGAACGACGTTGCCCGGGTGCGGCCGTGAAGGCGGCACCGGGGTCTGCGCATAGGGCGGTACGCGGAAGTCACGCAACGTCGCAGTCCGCACCACGGGTTCCTGACCGGCCCCCTGTGTCATCGACCCCTCCACCACCGTCGCGCCGCCGTACACCTGACGGGCCCTGCTGGTCGGGGCGGTCCGCGGTGTCGTGCGCCCATCATAGGAATGCGAATCGTGCTCTGTGACGCACCAGGGGTGGTGAATCCGGGCGCACGCCAGGTTCACCGACCGATTGGTCCGAAATCGCCTGATCAATCCCCGGCGGGGGAGCGGGGCGCACTGACCGTGGTGCGGGGTGGACGGCGTTGCGAGGACGTCCGGACGATGAGCTCCGTCGGTACGACCCGCTCCACCGGCCCGTCGTGTTCCACGCCTTCGATGGCGTCGATCAGGAGCTGGACGACCGCCGTGCCGATTCTGCGCGGTTTGAGCGAGAGGGTGGTGATGGGAGGCTCGGTCGTCGCGTACACGGTGGACTCGCTGCAGCAGACCAGCAGCAGGTCCTCGGGGACGCGCAGACCGTATCGGCGGGCGGCGGCCAGCAGATCGGTGCCGTTGGGGTCGAAGAGCCCGTAGACGGCGTCGGGCCGGTCCGGGCGGGCGAGCAGCCGGTCGGCGGCGACCGCGCCCGCGCACGGGTCGTGGGCGGGGTAGGACTCGTACACCGGGTCCTGGCCCACGCGCTCGCACCAGTGGAGGTACGCGGTGGTGGAGAGACGGGTGTACGTGTCGGTGGTGGTGCCGGTGAGCAGGCCGATGCGGCGGGCTCCGGCGGCGGCGAGATGGTCGAGGAGGGCGAGCACGGCGGCCCGGTGGTCGTTGTCGACCCAGGCGGTGACCGGGAGGGTGCCGGCCGGCCGGCCGTCCGAGACGACGGGCAGCCCCTGGCGTACGAGTTCCGTGACGACCGGGTCCTGGTCGGAGGGGTCGATCACGACGGTGCCGTCGAGAGCGACGTTCGACCAGACGTCGTGGCGTGAGGTGGCGGGCAGGATGACGAGGGCGTAGCCGCGGGCGAGCGCGGCGGAGGTGGCCGCTCTGGCCATCTCGGCGAAATAGGCGAACTCCGTGAAGGTGAAGGGTTCGTCCCCATAGGTCGTCACGGTCAGGCCGATGAGGCCGGACTTGCCGGTACGGAGGGTTCGGGCCGCGGCGGAAGGGCGGTAGCCCAGGCGCTCTGCGACCTCGCGGACATGGCGGCGGGTGGCGTCCGGGAGCCTGCCCTTGCCGTTGAGCGCGTCGGAGACGGTCGTGATGGAGACCCCGGCGGCGGCGGCTACGTCCCGGATTCCCGCTCGTCCTTGCCGGCCGCCGCGGCGGGGTGTCTGCGTCCGGCTCACCTGGTGCTTCCCTGCTGCTGTCATGGCGAGCCGATAGTAGGGCTCGGAAGTGAGGTTGGCCCGGCCGCATATTCACTCGTTGACAGGCACGTTTCTGCATGATCGTTGCACATCAAATGCCTTGAAAAACAAGGGGATTGGCGATCTCGGCCGTAGTGTGTCAAGCATCGTCCCCGATGGGCCTACTAAATGGTCGATGTCTCGAAGAGGTCTCATCTCACCTCTTCGGGGGACGCGCGCCACGGAGTGAGCCACCGGCGCGCGTCAGAGAGGGAAGCGCTCCCCCCCGTCCCCGGCCGCGCGGGACGAGAGGAAGCTCCGGTCCCGGCCGCGCGGGGCTTTCGGGACGCTCCGGCCATTCGCAGCGGGGCCCAATCCTCATAAGGTGAGCAGTATTGATGTGTACAGACGGTCTAGGAGGACCTGCGGTGAGCGAGACGAGCCCCAAGCTGCGCGCCGAGCTGGACGGCGTCCCCGCCTATGTGCCGGGCAAGCCGGCTGCTGCCGGTGGACCGGTTGCGTTCAAGCTGTCCTCCAATGAGAACCCCTATCCCCCGCTGCCGGGGGTGATGGAGACCGCCCTGGCCGCGGCCGCGAACTTCAACCGCTACCCGGACATGGCCTGCACCGGTCTGATGAACGAGCTGGCCGACCGTTTCGGTGTGCCCGTTTCGCACCTCGCCACCGGAACCGGCTCGGTCGGTGTGGCGCAGCAGCTGCTCCAGGCCACCTCGGGTCCGGGGGACGAGGTCATCTACGCCTGGCGTTCCTTCGAGGCGTACCCGATCATCACGCAGGTCAGCGGTGCGACCTCGGTGAAGGTCCCGCTGACCGAGGGTGACGTGCACGACCTCGACGCGATGGCGGACGCGATCACGGACCGCACCCGGATGATCTTCGTCTGCAATCCCAACAACCCGACCGGCACCGTGGTGCGCCGGGCCGAGCTGGAGCGGTTCCTGGACCGGGTGCCGGGCGATGTCCTGGTGGTGCTCGACGAGGCGTACCGGGAGTTCATCCGCGATGCCGAGGTGCCGGACGGCATCGAGATCTACCGGGACCGGCCCAACGTGGCGGTGCTGCGGACGTTCTCCAAGGCGTACGGCCTGGCGGGTCTGCGGGTCGGTTTCGCCGTGGCCCACGAGCCGGTGGCGGCCGCGCTGCGCAAGACGGCGGTGCCCTTCGGGGTCAGCCAGCTGGCACAGGACGCGGCGGTCGCCTCGCTGCGTGCCGAGGACGAACTCCTGGGGCGGGTCGGCTCCTTGGTGTGCGAGCGGGACCGGGTGCAGCGGACGCTGGCGGACCAGGGATGGACCGTTCCCCGGTCCCAGGCGAACTTCGTCTGGCTGCGGCTCGGGGACCGTACCGCCGACTTCGCGGCGGTGTGCGAGCGGGCGGGTGTGATGATCAGGCCGTTCGCGGGCGAGGGGGTGCGGGTCTCGATCGGGGAGGACGAGGCGAACGACCTGTTCCTGAAGGTCGCGGAGTCGTACCGCAGGGAGCTGTAGAGCGGCGCAGGCCGCTTGTGTGCACCGGAAGGCCCAGGGCCCCGTATCTCGCTCGGCGAGGTACGGGGCCTTCGCGTTCGGAGCCGGGAGGTGCCCGGGCCGGGGTGTTCCGAGGTGTCTGCTTCGGGGTGATTGATCGGAACATCCTAAGAGGGGTACCCCGCCCGAACGTCCCGAAAGTCCGTGCGCCATAATTGCTTGTGAATGTGAACGCGTTCACAAGCCTGCCTGTTTCATCCCCTGATTAGTCGGATTTAAAGGGCAAACTGCCGGTGCGACTACGGCGACGTAAGGAGAAGACGACGTGGAGCTAGCTCTGGCGCCGGAAACCCTGGCGCGATGGCAGTTCGGTATCACCACCGTCTACCACTTCCTGTTCGTCCCCCTCACGATCTCTCTCGCCGCGCTCACCGCCGGCCTGCAGACCGCCTGGGTTCGGACGAACAACGAGAAGTACCTCAGAGCCACGAAGTTCTGGGGGAAGCTCTTCCTCATCAACATCGCCATGGGCGTCGTCACCGGCATCGTCCAGGAGTTTCAGTTCGGTATGAACTGGTCCGACTACTCGCGGTTCGTCGGTGACATCTTCGGTGCCCCGCTCGCGTTCGAGGCACTGATCGCCTTCTTCTTCGAGTCCACCTTCATCGGGCTGTGGATCTTCGGCTGGGACAAGCTCCCGAAGAAGATCCATCTCGCCTGCATCTGGATGGTCTCCATCGGGACCATCCTGTCCGCGTACTTCATCCTGGCGGCCAACTCCTGGATGCAGCACCCGGTGGGTTACCGGATCAACAAGGAACGTGGCCGGGCCGAGCTGACCGACTTCTGGCATGTGCTCACCCAGAACACCGCGCTCGCCCAGTTCTTCCACACCATCACCGCCGCCTTCCTGGTCGGAGGCGCGTTCATGGTCGGTATCGCCGCCTTCCATCTGGCGCGCAAGAAGCACATCCCGGTGATGCGCACCTCGCTGCGGCTCGGTCTGGTCACCGTGGTGATCGCCGGGCTCCTCACCGCCATCAGCGGTGACCAGCTGGGCAAGGTCATGTTCAAGCAGCAGCCGATGAAGATGGCCGCCGCCGAGGCGCTCTGGGAGGGTCAGGACGCGGCGCCCTTCTCGATCTTCGCGGTCGGCGACGTGGCCAAGGGCCACAACACCGTGGAGATCTCCATCCCGGGGATACTGTCCTTCCTCGCGGACGACAGCTTCACCTCGCACGTCCCTGGCATCAACGACATCAACAAGGCCGAGCAGGAGAAGTTCGGTCCCGGCGACTACCGGCCCAACATCCCGGTCGCCTTCTGGAGCTTCCGATGGATGATCGGCTTCGGGATGGCGTCCTTCGCTCTCGGCCTCCTCGGACTGTGGCTGACGCGGAAGAAGTTCATGCTGCCGCCGGGGATGCGGACCAGCGAGGACGAAGTGCCCCATCTGGTCCTCTTCAAGAACAAGGCCCTCAGCCCCAAGCTCACCAAGTGCTACTGGATCGTCGCGCTCTGGACGCTGCTCTTCCCGCTGATCGCCAACTCCTGGGGCTGGATCTTCACCGAGATGGGCCGTCAGCCGTGGGTCGTCTACGGAGTGTTCCAGACCCGCGACGCGGTCTCCCCCGGCGTCTCGCAGGGCGAGGTGCTCACCTCGATGATCGGCTTCACCCTGCTCTACGCCGCGCTGGCGGTGGTCGAGGTCAAGCTGCTCGTGAAGTACATCAAGGCCGGACCGCCGGAGCTTACGGAGGCCGACCTCAACCCGCCCACAAGGATCGGCGGCGACGACCACGAAGACGCCGACCGGCCGATGGCCTTCTCCTACTGAGAGCAGAGGAGCTGAGAGATGGAACTCCACGACGTCTGGTTCGTGCTCATCGCCGTCCTCTGGACCGGCTACTTCTTCCTGGAGGGGTTCGACTTCGGAATCGGTGTCCTCACCAAGCTGCTGGCCCGGGACCGCAAGGAGCGGCGCGTTCTGATCAATACGATCGGGCCGGTCTGGGACGGAAACGAGGTGTGGCTGCTCAGCGCGGGCGGTGCGACCTTCGCAGCCTTTCCCGAGTGGTACGCCACCCTGTTCTCCGGCTTCTACCTGCCGCTGCTGATCATCCTGCTCTGTCTGATCGTGCGGGGTGTCGCCTTCGAGTACCGCGCGAAGCGGCCCGAGGAGAGGTGGCAGGCCAACTGGGAGCACGCGATCTTCTGGACCTCGCTGATCCCGGCGCTGCTCTGGGGCGTGGCCTTCGGGAACATCGTGCGCGGCGTCAAGATCGGTGCCGACATGGAGTACGTGGGTAACTTCTGGGATCTGCTCAACCCGTACGCCATCCTCGGCGGACTGGTCACGCTCACCCTGTTCACCTTCCACGGTGCCGTGTTCGCAGGACTCAAGACGGTCGGGGACATCCGGGAGCGGGCGCGCAAGCTGGCGCTGAAGCTGGGACCGGTCACCGCGGTGCTCGCGCTCGGCTTCCTGATCTGGACCCAGATCGACAACGGCGACGGCTGGAGCCTGCTGGCGCTGATCATCGCCGCCGTGGCCCTGATCGCCGCGATCGGAGTGACCGCGGTGGGACGCGAGGGCTGGGCGTTCGCGTTCTCCGGCGTGACCGTCGCGGCTGCGGTCGCCATGCTCTTCCTGGCGCTCTTCCCGAACGTCATGCCGTCCTCGCTGAACGACGCCTGGAGCCTCACGGTCACCAATGCTTCGTCCACTCCGTACACGCTGAAGATCATGACCTGGTGTGCGGGGATCGCCACCCCCGTCGTCCTGCTCTACCAGGGGTGGACGTACTGGGTGTTCCGCAAGCGCATCGGCACGCAGCACATCGCCGAAGCGCACTGAACGCACCCGGGGCCTGTCCGGTTCTGATCCGCCGGGCAGGCATCCCGGACCTGTCCGGCCTTGAACCGCCGGGCCCGCATCCGGGGCCTGTCAGGCCCCGGCCGACCCACCGAGTTCGCTAGGGGTTGTTTCACGTGAAACCGATCGACCCGCGCCTGCTCCGCTACGCGCGCGCCACGCGCCACTTCCTGGCAGCCGTGGTGGCGCTCGGAGTCGTCGGGGCGGCGCTGGTCATCGCCCAGGCCATGCTCGTCGCCGACGTGGTGGTCGGAGGGTTCGAGGACGGGCTGACCGTCTCCGGACTGCGGACCCCGCTGATCCTGCTCGCGGCGGTGACGCTCGGCCGGGCGCTGGTCTCCTGGCTGACCGAACTGGCCGCGTACCGGGCCAGCGCGGCGGTCAAGTCCGAACTCCGCGGCCGGCTGCTGGAGCGGGCCGCGGAGCTCGGGCCCGGCCTGCTGAGCGACCGGCGCACCGGCTCCCTGGTGACGCTCGCCACCCGGGGCGTCGACGCGCTCGACGACTACTTCGCACGCTATCTGCCACAGCTCGGACTCGCGGTGGTCGTGCCGGTGGCCGTGCTTGCCAGGATCGTCACCGAGGACTGGGTCTCGGCAGCGATCATCGTGGTCACGCTGCCACTCATCCCGCTCTTCATGATCCTCATCGGCTGGGCCACCCAGTCGCGGATGGACCGCCAGTGGCGGCTGCTGTCCCGGCTCTCCGGGCACTTCCTCGACGTGGTCGCCGGGCTGCCGACGCTGAAGGTGTTCGGCCGTGCCAAGGCGCAGGCCGAATCCATCCGCGCCATCACCTCGCAGTACCGGCGGGCCACGCTGCGGACCCTGCGGATCGCGTTCCTGTCGTCCTTCGCCCTGGAGCTCCTGGCGACCCTGTCGGTGGCCCTCGTCGCCGTCACCATCGGCATGAGGCTCGTGCACGGCGAACTCGACCTCTACACCGGTCTGGTGGTGCTGATCCTGGCCCCCGAGGCCTATCTGCCGATCCGCCAGGTCGGAGCGCAGTACCACGCGGCCGCTGAGGGGCTCTCGGCCGCGGAGGAGATCTTCTCGGTCCTGGAGACCGAGCCCCGGCGAGGTGGCACGGCGGACGTCCCGGAGTCGCTGCGGCTGGAGCTGGAGGACGTGACCGTACGGCACGAGGGCCGCGGCGAGCCTTCGTTGGACCATGCCTCGCTGGTGGTGGACGAGGGGGAGACCGTTGCCCTGGTCGGCCCGAGCGGCGTCGGGAAGTCCACCCTTCTCGATGTGGTGCTGGGCTTCACGGCACCCGACGAGGGGCGGGTGCGGGTCGGCGGCGTCGATCTGGCGACCCTGGCTCCGGAACGCTGGCGGGAACGGATCGCCTGGGTCCCGCAGCGCCCGTACCTCTTCGCGGGCACGATCACGGAGAACGTAAGGCTGGCCCGGCCGGACGCGGACGACGCCGCGGTGATGGCGGCGCTGCGGGACGCCGGGGCTTACGACTTCGTGGCGGAACTGCCGGACGGTGCACAGACGCTTCTCGGCGAGGACGGTGCGGGACTCTCCGCCGGTCAGCGTCAGCGGCTCGCACTCGCGCGCGCCTTCCTCGCCGACCGCCCGCTGCTGCTGCTCGACGAGCCGACCGCGAGCCTGGACGGCGAGACGGAAGCGGGGATCGTCGAGGCGGTACGGAGACTGGCGCAGGGGCGGACCGTGCTGCTGGTCGTGCACCGCCCGGCGCTGCTTCCGCTGGCCGACCGGGTGGTGAGACTGGAACCTGGAGTGACACTCCGGCCGGAGAAGCCCGAGGAGTCCGTCACGGTGCCACGTTCTACGCACGCACCCGCCGCAGGAAGTGCCGCGGTGCCGGAGCCCGAGGCACTGCGGGACACCGCGGCCCGCCCCGGACAGGTCCTCGCCCGGGCCCGGGAGGCCGCCGGGGCGCAGCGCGGACAGCTGGCACTCGCGCTGCTGCTGGGAAGCCTCGCCGTGGGCTCGGCCGTCGGGCTCATGGCCGTCTCCGGCTGGCTGATCTCCCGAGCCTCCGAGCAGCCTCCGGTGCTCTATCTGATGGTTGCCGTGACCGCGACCCGCGCCTTTGGCCTCGGACGGGCCGTCTTCCGCTACGCCGAGCGCCTCGTGTCGCACGACGCGGTGCTCAAGATGCTTGCCGAGCTGCGCGTCGCGGTCTACCGCGGGCTGGAACGCATCGCGCCGGCCGGCCTGCGCCGGACCCGGCGCGGGGACCTGCTCTCCCGGCTCGTCGCCGATGTCGACGCCTTGCAGGACTACTGGCTGCGCTGGCTGCTCCCCGCCGGGACCGCCGTCGTCGTGGGAGCGGCGACCGCCGGGTTCGTCGGCTGGCTGCTGCCGACGGCGGGCGTCGTGCTGGCCGCCGGTCTGCTGCTCGCCGGAGTGGGGGTGCCCCTGGTCAGCGGCGCCTGCTCCCGCCACGCGGAACGCCAACTGGCCCCCGCACGCGCCGATCTGGCCACCCGGATCACCGATCTGCTCGGCGGGACCGCCGAACTGACCGTCACGGGCGCCCTGCCCGCCCGCAAGGCGCGGGCCCGGGAGGCCGACGGCGTCCTGACCCGCATCGCCGCCCGCGCGGCGGCCGCCACCGCGCTCGGCGGCGGCCTCATCGCCCTGATCGGCGGTCTCACCGTCGTCGCCACCGCACTCGTCGCCCTTCCCGCCGTGCGCGACGGGCGGCTCGCGGGTGTGGAGCTCGCGGTGGTGGTGCTCACACCGCTGGCCGCTTTCGAGGCCGTGACCGGTCTGCCGCTCGCCGTGCAGTACCGGCAGCGGGTCAAGCGCAGCGCGGAACGGGTGTACGAAGTGCTGGACGCCCCGCTGCCCGTGCGCGAACCGGACAGCCCGGCCGGGACACCCGGATCGCCTTTCCCGCTGGAGGTACGGGGGCTGTCCGCCCGGTATGCGGGAGCGGAACGGGACGCCCTGGAATCCGTCGACCTGCGCCTGACGGCCGGTCGGCGCATCGCGGTGGTCGGGCCTTCCGGCTCCGGGAAGACGACCCTCGCGCAGGTCCTGCTCCGCTTCCTGGACGCACGGGAGGGGACGTACCGGATCGGCGGCGTCGATGCCTGCGCGCTGGAGGGGGACACGGTCCGGGGGTTCGTCGGGCTGTGTGCCCAGGACGCCCACATCTTCGACAGTTCCATCCGGGAGAACCTGCGGCTGGCCCGTACCGGCGCGACGGACGAGGAACTGCGGGCCGCCCTCGACAGGGCACGACTGCTCGACTGGGCCGAGGCGCTGCCCGACGGGCTCGACACCCTCGTCGGCGAACACGGCGCACGTCTCTCCGGCGGCCAGCGCCAGCGCCTCGCCCTGGCCCGCGCGATCCTCGCCGACTTCCCGGTGCTCGTTCTGGACGAGCCCGCGGAACACCTCGACCTGGCGACCGCGGACGCCCTGACCGCGGACCTGTTGGCCGCCACCCGGGGGCGTACGACGGTGCTGATCACCCACCGCCTGCAAGGACTCGAAGCCGTCGACGAGGTGGTGGTGCTGGAGGCCGGCCGGGTCGTGCAGCGGGGCCCGTACGACGATCTCGCCGCCGAGGAAGGCCCGTTGCGCCGGATGCTGGAGCGCGAGCGGGAGACCGAAGGGGTGGCTGAGAAGGCGATGGGCGTGCGGGTGTGAGCGGGATCGCGCAGGGGTTCGGGGAAGCCGTCGGCGTGCGGGTGTGAGCGGGATCGCGCAGGAGTTCGAGGGGGCCGTCGGCGTGCGGGTGTGAGCGGCGCGGTATGAAAGCTGACTTTCCTCACTAATAGTGACTAACTAGTCTCGGGGTATGCCAGAGCAGGACCCGAAGGACTCACTCGAAGCCGCGACCCGGGCGACCCGCAGCCTGCAGGGCCTGTCGACCGAACTCACCGCCCGGGTACCGCAGCTGTTGGAAGCCATGCGTTCCGTCGGCACGGGCCTCGAACTGCACTCCACCCTCGACCGGATCTGCGAGACGGCGGCCGAACTCGCCCACTCCCGCTACGCCGCCATCGGCGTCGTCGACGAGGAGGGCGAGGGGCTCTCCGATTTCGTCACCTACGGAGTGCCGGACGAGGTGGCGCACGAGATCGGCCGCCGCCCCGACGGGCACCGCGGACTGCTCGGCGCGCTGATTCACGACCCTGTCCCGGTGCGGCTCGCCGATCTGACGACCGATCCCCGGTTCGCCGGCTTCCCGCCCGGCCATCCCCCGATGCGCACTTTCCTCGGCGTCCCGATCCGGGTGCAGGGGGAGATCTTCGGAAATCTCTATCTCGCGGAGAAGAACGACGGAGGCGAGTTCAACGACTACGACCTGCATATGCTGCGGGTGCTTGCCACGGAGGCCGGGATCGCCATTGGCAACGCCCGGCTGTACGAGGCGGCACGCCAGCGTGAGCGGTGGATCGACGGGTCGGTGGCGGTGACCACCGCCCTGCTCTCCGGCGGTGACGCCGATGACGCGCTCTCCGTCGTCGCCGAACAGGCCCGCCATCTCGCCGCGTCCGCCGCCGGGATCGTGCTGCTGCCGGCCGAGGGAGGCGGCTTGGAGATCGTCGCCGTCTCCGCGGACGACTCCTGCGCCCCATTGGGGGTGATCATCGGGCCGGAGAGCCCGGTGGTGGCGAGGCTGCTGAGTGGCGAAGCGGTCTTCATCGACGACTCGGCCGCCGATCCCCGCATGATCACCAGGCTGGCCCAGCACTTCGGCCCGAGCATGCTGCTGCCCCTGCACAGCGGTGGACGGGTGCTGGGCGCGCTCGCCACCCCTCGCGCCCGGGGCGACCGGCCGTTCACGGAGACGGAGCGGACCCTCGCCACCCAGTTCGCCTCGCAGGCCGCGCTCGCGTTGATGATGGCCGAGGCGCAGCGGGACCGGGAGCGGCTCGCGGTGTACGAGGACCGTGACCGTATCGCCCGCGATCTGCACGACCTGGTCATCCAGCGGCTGTTCGCCACCGGAATGATGCTGGAGAGTGCCCAGCGCCGGTCGGTCGTGCCCGAGGTGCAGACGGGCGTCGGCCGCGCGGTCGACGAACTGGATGTGACCATTCAGGAGATCCGTACCGCGATCTTCGCGCTGCAGCAGGAACCGGCCGAGGCGCCATCCGGTTTGCGCACCCGCGTGCTGCGCGAGATCAACATGGCGGCGGTGCCGCTGGGGTTCAAACCCTCGCATCGCTTTCTCGGCCCGGTCGACTCGCTGGTCGGCGAGCTGACCGGCAAGAACCTGATCGCGGCGCTGCGGGAGGCGCTCTCCAATGCCTTCCGGCACGCGGAGGCCTCGTCGATCGATGTGGTCGTCGACGCGACCGTCGTACTGCCCGACGGGAGGGATGCGGTGCGGCTGTCGGTCGCCGACGACGGGGTGGGCATCCCGGAGGGCGGCCGGCGCAGCGGCCTGCGGAACCTGGCGCGCCGGGCGGAAGCGCTCGGTGGCGCGAGCTGGTTCGGGCCCGGCATCGGGGAGGACGGGCGTGGCACGACGGTGGTGTGGGAGGCGCCGATCTGAGGTCGCCGGGAGCTCAGGTGCCCGGCCCCGCAGGGGCGTCGGGGCGTGGGTTTCAGCGGTGCGTGTCGGCGTGGAGTGTCGGGAGCGGTGCGTTTCAGTGCGGGACGTCGGGCGCCCGGCGCTCGGCGAGGATGCGTTCGATGACGACCGCGACGCCGTCGTCGCCGTTGCTGGCGGTCCGGCCGGACGCGGCGGCGAGCGCGGCCGGGTGGGCGTTGCCCATCGCGTACGACGTGCCCGCCCAGCTGAGCATCTCCACGTCGTTGGGCATGTCGCCGAAGGCGACGACCTCGGCGGGCGAGATCCCGCGCTCGGCGCAGCAGAGCGCCAGGGTGCTGGCCTTGGAGACCCCCGGGCCGCTGACTTCCAGCAGGGCCGTGGGGCTGGACCGGGTGAAGGAGGCCCGGTCGCCGGCTGCCGTACGGGCCAGGGCGAGGAAGTCGTCCGGAGCCAGTTCGGCGTGGTGGGCGAGGAGCTTCAGTACGGGGGCGCCGGCGCCCGGTGTCTCCTCGTGGAGCAGCTTCTCGGCGACGGCGACGGTGGCACCCGGGTCCAGGTGGAAGGGCGGGTAGGCCGGCTCGTAGTGGATGCCGGTGGTCAGCTCGACGGCGAAGGAGGTGCCGGGGGCGGCGGCGCGCAGAGTGTGCACGACGTCGAGGGCGATATGGCGTGCCAGCGGGCGGACCTTGACCAGCTTGCCGTCCGCGTGCAGATCGGCGACAGCGGCGCCGTTCGCGCAGATCGCCAGGCCGTGGCCGTGGACATGGTCACTGACGACATCCATCCAGCGCGCCGGGCGTCCGGTGACGAAGAAGACCTCGATCCCGGCCTCCTCGGCGGCGGCGAGCGCGGCGATCGTACGGTCCGAGACGGTCTTGTCGTCGCGCAGCAGGGTGCCGTCCAGGTCGGTGGCGATCAGCCGGGGAGCGGCAGGCGAAGGCGAGTCGGTAGCTGAGGTCACACGCCCATTCTCGCGTACGACGGTGCACGGGAGTGCAGAGGGGCGCGCAGATGAGGATGCGCGCCCCTGACCGGTGAACATGCCTGACGCATATGCCAATGGGTTTGGTGCGAGCCGGGTCCGGTGCGAGCCGGCCATGCTCGGTGCGAGTCGGCCCGAGCTGGTCCGTACCGGGTCCGCGGGCTGGTGTGCCCGGGCCGCCCGAGCCCGCTCGTGCTGGTCCGGCTGTCCGGTCAGCGGCCGAGCTGGGACAGGCCCTCGGTGGCGATGCGCTCGAAGATCTTCTCGTCCGCGGCGAAGTCGGAGTCGGGGACCGGCCAGTGAATGACCATCTCCGTGAAGCCCAGTGCGAAGTGGGTGCCCGCGAAATCCACGAAGGCGTCGAAGGACTGCAGCGGACGGTCCGGCGTGAAACCGGTGAGAAGGATCTTGTCCAGCTCTGCGACATTTCGGCCGCTGGACTCGCAGGCCGCACCCAGCTTGGTGAGCTGCCCGCGCATGGCCTCCACGGACTGCTCGGGGGTGCCCGCTTCGTAGAGCTTCGGGTCGCCCGTGGTGACCCAGGCCTGGCCGTACCGCGCGGCGAGCTTCATCCCGCGCGGCCCGGTGGCGGCCACCGCGAAGGGCAGCCGTGGCCGCTGCACACAGCCGGGGATGTTCCGGGCCTCGTTCGCAGCGTAGAACCGGCCTTCGTACGTCACAGAGGGCTCGCGCAGCAACTGGTCGAGCAGCGGTACGAACTCGTCGAAGTGATCGGCCCGTTCGCGCGGCGTCCACGCCTCCTCGTCGCTCCGGCGCAGCGTCGTGGCGTCGAATCCGTTGCCGCCGGCGCCGATGCCGAGGGTGATGCGTCCGCGGGAGACGTCGTCCAGCGTGATGAGGTCCTTGGCCAGCGTGACGGGATGCCGGAAGTTGGGGGAGGTGACGAGGGTGCCCAGGCGCAGCCGCTGGGTGGCGGCGGCCGCGGCGGTGAGGGTCGGTACCGCACCGAACCACGGCCCGTCGCGGAAGGTCCGCCAGGCCAGGTGGTCGTAGGTGTAGGCGGAGTGGAACCCCAGATCCTCGGCACGCTGCCAGAGCTTTTGGCCCTCGCTCCAGCGGTGGATCGGCAGAATGACAGTGCTCAGACGCATGTCTACGACCATACGGGTCCGAGAACGGGTGTATCCCGCCTCCGGGGAAGCGCACAAGCCCTCGGCCTGCCGGTCGTCGGATCAGTCGCGGGAGCTCAGGAACGCAGGCGGCACGGCAGCGGTGAGCCAGACTCCGTTGGCGCTGACGTAGAAGGTGTGGCCCGCGCGGTGCAGGGCGCCCGCGTCCACGGACAGGACCACGGGGCGGCCGCGCCGGGCTCCGACCCTGGTCGCGGTCTCACGGTCGGGCGAGAGGTGGACATGCGTGCGGTTCATGGGCCGCAGCCCCTCCCTGCGGATCGCGTCCAGCGTGCTGCCCACCGTGCCGTGGTAGAGGTACGCGGGCGGCTCGGCCGGCGGGAGAGCGAGGTCCGCCGGGACAGTGTGGCCCTGGCTGGCGCGAATACGGTCGTTCTCGACGGCGAAGCGCTGTTTGTCGTTGACGGCGACTACATGGTAGAGCTCGCTCCGGGTGATCGGGAAGTTGTTGCGGGCCGTGGCGCGCAGCAGTTCGCCGATCGGCACCCAGCCGTTGGTGTCGAGCGAGATGCCGATCCGCTCCGGCTGGTGCCGCAGGTGTTTGGAGAGGTACTTGGACACCTTGACGGTGCGTCTTTCGTCCATTCCGTCAGAGTGCCCGCGGCGGTCGCTCACGCGCATCCGGATTTCACCCCGATTCACTACAGTAATTTTATTCGCTGTAGCAATTTTCGTCCACAGGTTTGATCCACAGCCAACTCAAGTTATCCACAGAGTAATTGGTGATTCTGTGGACAAGTGACGGAAGTCTCACCCGTTTTGGGTAATACGCTTTAGTTCACCGCTAGATGAGGCAAGCGCGTCCAATGTCCTTGATTGAACCTCGCGTTCTGCCGCAGCTGTGACGAAGGCGGACACGTTAGCCGGACCAACCAGGCGTTGTACGGACCGAATTGTCTCCGGTGGCAGATCCACCGAGCACGTCGCGGATGGTGAGGGGGCCGAGGTGAGCGGCCTGTCCGCGCCGAGGTGGTGTTGTAGATGCCTGGTGGCGAACATCCGCATCGCACGCGCCAGTTCGGCGTCCACCGTCTGCTGGGCGAGCGGGCGCAGCTTGCGCACCATCGTGGCCGCCTCCGCCGCGTCCGAGTCCGTCGGTGGGTGATGGCCGAGATACCGCGCGAAGACGTGCTCGGTGGTGAACTCCAGGAAGCGTGAGGCGATGTGCTCGACCTGGCCGCGAAGTTCCCTCAAATGACCGGAGATTGCGCCGAGAGGTACGCCGGCGGCGTGCAACTCGACCGCTACGGCCAGCTCTTGCGGGCTCGGGACCAGAAACTCGTCATCCCGCCCCGGTATGCGTTCGAGCACGCCGAGGTCCACCGCCTCGGCGACCGCCTCGTCGTCCGGGTTGCCGCCGAACCTGGTGTTCAGCTCGGCCCGGCTGATCCGGTCGGCCTGCTCGTCCGTCCAGGGGCCGTGCACCTCGGCAACGAGCCCGAGCACCCCGCCCAGGCCGCGACCCGTGTCCCAGGCCTCCAGGAGTTCCTTGATGCTGGCCAGGGTGTAGCCGCGATCCAGCAGATCGGCGATCTGCCGGAGCCGGGAGAGGTGGGTGTCGCGGTACACGTTGGCCCGGCCGCGCCGTTCCGGCGTCGGCAGCAGGCCACGGTCCTGGTAGGCGCGGATCGTCCGGACCGTCGCGCCGCTCGCATGCGCCAGATCCTCGATCCGGTACTCGGCGACGGCGGACCGGCCGACCGCCGCCGACGACTGCCCGCGGACGCTCACAGCGGCGGCTTCAGCCGGGCGATCCCGCGCAGCGCACCGGGGCTGAAACGGGACAGGAACCGGGCGCCGCGGGCCTCCGGTGTCACCGGCACGACGGCCTGGTTGCGCACCACCGCCTTGAGGATCGCGTCGGCGACCCTCTCCGGCGGATAGTTGCGGAGCCCGTACAAGCGGCTGGTCCGCTTCCGTAGCCGCTTCTCCTCCTCGGCGCCGGCACCGGCGAAGTGCGTCGTCGCGGTGATGTTCGTGTTGACGATGCCGGGGCATATCGCGCTGACCCCGATCGACCGGTCGGCGAGCTCGGCCCGCAGACACTCGCTGAGCATCAGCACGGCTGCCTTGGAGGTGCTGTAGGCGGGCAGCGCCCGGGAGGGCTGATAGGCGGCCGCGGAAGCCGTGTTGACGATATGGCCGCCCTGACCCCGCTCGGCCATCTGCCTGCCGAAGATCCGGCAGCCGTGGATGACCCCCCAGAGATTGACGTCGAGGACGTTCTTCCAGTCCTTGCTCGTCGTCTCCAGGAAGGAACCGGACAGGCCGATCCCGGCGTTGTTGACCAGGACGTCGACGATGCCGTACTCGCCGGCGACCTTCTCGGCGAGCTTCTCCATCGCCTGTTCGTCGCTGACGTCGACCGCTTCGCCCCAGGCGGCCGGGGAGCCGATCAACCGGGCCATCTCCGCCGTCCTGGCCGCCCCCTCCGCGTCCCGGTCCACGGCCACCACCCGGGCACCCGCCTCGGCGAAGGCGAAAGCGGTGGCCCGGCCGATGCCCCCGGCCGCGCCCGTCACAAGGACCAGTTGTCCGCCGAACCGGTCCGCGTACGCCCCGGTCGGCGCGGTGTCCTGCACCGGTCGGCCCTCGGCCCGTGCCGACTCGTTGGCGGCGACGAACTCGCTGATCCAGGAGGCGAGCCGGTCCGGCCTGGTGCGCGGCACCCAGTGCTTGCCATGCAGGGAACGGTGTACCAACTGCGGGGCCCACAGCTCCAGTTGGTCGTACAGCTTCTCCGACAGGAAGATGTCGCCGGTCGGTGTGATCAGCTGGACCGGAACATGCGCATAGGCGTCGGCACGCGGTCGGCGCAGCCGGGTTCGGACGTTGTCGCGGTAGAGCCAGGCGCCGTGCGCCGCATCGCTGGGCAGGGAGGGCGTCGGGTAGTCGCCCGCGGGCACCTTCTCCAGCCGCTGGAGGATCCGCGGCCACTGTCTGCCGAGCGGGCCGCGCCAGGCGAGCTCCGGCAGGACCGGCGTATGCAGCATGTAGACGTACCAGGACTTGGCACCCTGTCCCAGCAACTGGCCGACGCGGCGCGGGGTGGGCCGGGCCATCCGCTGCTTGATCCAGTGGCCGAAGTGGTCCAGGGAAGGCCCGGACATCGAGGTGAACGAGGCGATCCGGCCCTCGGTCCGCTTGACCGTGGCGAACTCCCAGGACTGGACCGACCCCCAGTCGTGCCCGACCAGATGCACCGGCCGGTCCGGGCTCACCGCATCGACGACGGCCAGGAAGTCATCGGTGAGCTTCTCCAGGGTGAAGCCCCCGCGCAGCGGCTTCGGCGCCGTGGACCGACCGTGCCCGCGTACGTCGTACAGCACGACGTGCCACTGATCGGCCAACTGCGCGGCCACGTCCGTCCAGACTTCCTTGCTGTCCGGGTAGCCGTGGACGAGGACGATCGTCGGCCGTGACTCGTCACCCAACTCGGCGACGCACAGATCGATTCCGCCTGTACGGACCCGGCGCTCGCGCGCCCCCGGCAGACTCTGCGGACTCATGCCGCCATCCTCTCCTCGGCCCAGCGCCGCACATGCGGCAGGTCGTCGTCCAGCCAGAAGGCGCTCTGTTCGGGGTCCTTGGAGTCGGTGACCACCAGGATCTCCTCGAACTTGGCGCCCGTACCCCGGAATCCGAGGTGGGGTTCGACCGCCCACAGCCCGGGCTGCGGCGGATGGTCGGAGAAGCGGTACGGACTCCACAGCGGCGACCAGCCGTCCCGGTGTCCGTGCAGTGCGTCGCTCACAAGTCCCTTGAGCGACTGGGTGCCGAAGCCGAACACATGCGGGGACCAGCGACGCTCGGTGACGCGGTCGACCTTGTGCGCGATGACGCCGAAGGGGTACGCGCGATGTCTGTTGGCGTACCCCTGCTTGATCATCAGGCGTTCGACGTCCTCGTAGATCTCACGCAGCGGACGCCGCTCCCGCACCTCGCGCAGAATCAACTCGCGGTGGACTTCCAGATCGGCCAGGAGCTTGTTGTGCAGCGGGTTGAGCCCGAGGCAGCCGGAATAGCCGATGTCCGCCGTGAAGCCCTTGTACACCGGGGCCATGTCGAGGATGAACGGCATCCCCGGCTCCAGCTTTCGATGGGTCGGGAAAAACTGCAGGGGCACCTTGAAGCCGGCGAAGGCCGTGCGGTCCCCGAACCAGGCAAAGGGGAGGTGGAACCAGTCCCGCACCCCGCGCTCGCGCAGCCAGTCGCGCTGCATCCGGGCCGCCTCGCGCTCGGTCACCCCCGGCCGGAGCCGGGCCGCGACCGCCTCCGCGCAGTCGTACGCGAGACGCTGCACTTCTCTGAACCCCCGCAGTTCCGGGGCCTGTTCGTCCTTCACTGCCGAGGTCATGCCACCGTCCGTTCCCTGCCGTGTGCGGTACGTGTCCGTAACGTGACACTGATGAATGTGACAATGTCCGACGACTACGTCAAGGGGTGTGCGGAGACCTGTGGACAACTCCGCCCCGGCCCCGCCTCGACTCCGGCCCCGGCCTCGACTCCGGCTCCGCCCCCGACTCGAACCCCTCCCTTGTGGTGACCCCTTACGGGTCCGTACACCTGGAGTCTGATGCGGATCCAGCCGCCTGGGCTGACGCCCACTGTGGCCCGCGCCACTATCTTCGAAGACGTGACTGTGATCGCGACCGAAAGCCTGAGCAAGCGGTTCCCCCGGGTGACCGCGCTTGACCGGCTCTCCTTGGACATCGGACCCGGTGTGACCGGCCTGGTGGGTTCCAACGGGGCCGGCAAGTCCACATTGATCAAGATCCTGCTGGGTCTGTCCCCCGCCACCGAAGGCCGGGCCGCGGTGCTTGGGCTCGACGTCGCCACCAGTGGCGCCGCCATCCGGGAACGGGTCGGCTACATGCCCGAGCACGACTGCCTGCCACCGGACGTCTCGGCCACCGAGTTCGTCGTCCACATGGCGCGGATGTCCGGACTGCCACCGACGGCGGCGCGCGAGCGGACCGCCGACACCCTGCGCCACGTCGGTCTGTACGAAGAGCGCTACCGCCCCATCGGCGGCTACTCGACCGGCATGAAGCAACGCGTGAAACTGGCCCAGGCGCTGGTCCACGACCCGCAACTGGTGCTGCTCGACGAGCCGACCAACGGCCTGGACCCGGTCGGCCGCGACGAGATGCTGGGGCTGATCCGCCGCGTATACACGGACTTCGGCATCTCGGTCCTGGTCACCTCGCACCTCCTGGGCGAGCTGGAACGCACCTGTGACCACGTCGTCGTCATCGACGGCGGCACACTGCTGCGCTCCAGTTCCACCAGCGACTTCACCCAGACCACCACGACCCTCGCGGTCGAGGTCACCGACAGCGACGCCCACCCGGACGGCACCGACGCGCTGCGCCGGGCCCTCACCGGGGCCGGCGTCAAGCTCGTGGGCCACGACGGTCTCGACGGGCAGGGGCTGCCCGGCGCGGGCCACATCCTGCTGATCGAGGCAACCGGCGAGGAGACGTACGACATCGTGCGTGACAGCGTCGCCGGGCTCGGACTCGGGCTCGTACGGATGGAGCAGCGGCGCCATCACATCGCCGAGGTCTTCCGTGTCGAAGGGGAACCGCAGGCCGCAGCCGTGGGACAGACCGCGCCTGCGGTCGTCGGGGCCGTACAGCAGGAAGGGAGCGGTCGGTGATGAGCACTGAGACCGGGGCCGTGAGCGGGAGTGAGACCTCCCGGATCCACAACATCGGGTACCGCTCCTACGACGGCGCGCGGCTGGGCCGCGGCTACGCGCGGCGCTCGCTCTACTCGCAGTCCCTGCGGGGTTCCTTCGGACTGGGGCGGTCCGCCAAGTCCAAGGTGCTGCCGATGCTGCTCTTCGGTGTGATGTGCATGATCGCGGCAATCATCGTCGCCGTCGCCATCGCCACCCCGGGGAGCACTGCCCTGCCGATCAAGTACACGGCGTACGCGATCTATCTGCAGGCCGTCATCGGCCTCTTCCTCGCCGCGCAGGCACCCCAGTCGGTCTCCCGGGACCTGCGTTTCAAGAGCGTGCCGCTGTATTTCTCACGGCCGATCGAGCGGGTCGACTATGTCGTCGCGAAGCTGACTGCCATGGCGTCCGCGCTCTTCATCCTCACCGGGGCGCCGCTCGTCATCCTCTATGCGGGCGCGCTGCTCGGGAAGTTCGACTTCGTCGAACAGACCAAGGGGTTCGGACAGGGGATGGTGTCGGTGGCGCTGCTCTCCGTGCTCTTCGCCGGTCTGGGGCTGGTGATGGCCGCGCTGACACCGCGCCGTGGTTTCGGTGTCGCCGCGGTGATCGCCGTGCTGACCATCTCCTACGGCGCGGTCTCCACGGTCCAGGCCATCGCCTGGCAGACGGACTCCGCCGGGGCCATCGAGTGGCTGGGGCTCTTCTCCCCCATCACGCTGATCGACGGTGTGCAGACCGCGTTCCTCGGAGCCAAATCGGCCTTCCCCGGAGGGGAAGGCCCGGGGGCCGGGGCCGGCGTGGTCTATCTGATCGTTGTTCTCGCGCTCGTCGCCGGCTCGTACGCCGTACTGATGCGCCGCTACCGGAGGGTCGGGCTGTGACCACCATCGAGATCGACCACACCTCGCGCTGGTTCGGCAATGTGGTCGCCGTCAACGACGTGAGCATGACGGTGGGCCCGGGCGTCACCGGGCTGCTCGGCCCCAACGGCGCGGGGAAGTCCACGCTGATCAACATGATGGCCGGCTTCCTCGCCCCGTCGACGGGCACCGTCACGCTCGACGGCCAGACGATCTGGCGCAACGAAGCGGTGTACAAGGAGATCGGGATCGTGCCCGAGCGGGAAGGGATGTACGACTTCCTGACCGGCCGCGAATTCGTCGTCGCCAATGCCGAATTGCACGGGCTGGGAGACGCGGAGGCGCAGAAGGCGCTGGCCACGGTCGAGATGGAGTACGCGCAGGACCGCAAGATCTCGACGTACAGCAAGGGCATGCGCCAGCGCGTGAAGATGGCGTCCGCGCTGGTCCACGAACCGTCGGTACTGCTGCTCGACGAGCCGTTCAACGGGATGGACCCGCGCCAACGGATGCAGCTGATGGAGCTGCTGCGACGGATGGGGGCCGAGGGCCGTACGGTGCTCTTCTCCTCCCACATCCTCGAAGAGGTCGAACAACTCGCCTCGCACATCGAGGTGATCGTGGCGGGACGACACGCGGCGTCCGGTGACTTCCGGAAGATCCGCCGACTGATGACGGACCGCCCGCACCGCTATCTCGTACGTTCCAGCGACGACCGCGCCCTTGCTGCCGCGCTCATCGCCGACCCGTCGACGGCCGGTATCGAGGTGGACCTGGGCGAACAGGCCCTGCGTATCCAGGCGGTCGACTTCGGGCGCTTCACCGAACTGCTGCCGAAGGTCGCACGTGAACACGGCATTCGCCTTCTGACCGTTTCGCCGTCCGACGAGTCCCTCGAATCGGTCTTTTCCTATCTCGTAGCGGCCTGAGTAGTGGCCTGAAAGGAGCTGTGAAGCGTCATGTACGACCCCACAGTCGCCCGGCTCACCTACCGGGCCCTGCTCGGCCGGCGCCGGGCCGCCATCCTCTTCGTCCTGCCGGCCCTGCTGGTGATCATCGCCGTCGCGGTACGGACGTTCGCCGGAGCCGATGACCAGGTCGCCTCGGATGTGCTGGGCGGCTTCGCCATCGCCACGATGGTGCCGCTGATCGGCGTGATCGCCGGTACCGGAGCCATCGGTCCCGAGATCGACGACGGATCGATCGTCTATCTCCTGGCCAAGCCGGTGAAGCGGCCGACGATCATCTTCACCAAGCTGATCGTGGCCATCGCCGTCACGATGGTCTTCTCCGCGCTGCCCACGCTGGTCGCGGGGCTGATTCTCAACGGCAACGGCCAGCAGATCGCGGTGGCGTACACCATCGCCGCACTGGTGGCCTCGATCGCGTACAGCTCGCTGTTCCTGCTGTTGGGCACGGTCAGCAGGCACGCGGTCGTCTTCGGCCTCGTCTACGCCCTGGTGTGGGAGGCCCTGTTCGGCACCCTGGTGCCGGGGGCGCGCACGCTCAGCGTGCAGCAGTGGTCCCTCGCGGTCGCAGAGAAGGTCGGCGGCGCGGGCACGATCACTTCCGACGTCGGGCTGCCGGTCGCGACCGTCCTGCTGGCGGCGGTCACGGTCGTGGCGACCTGGTACGCGGGTCAGAAGCTGCGCGCGCTGAAGCTCGCCGGGGAAGAGTGACCGGGGGCCCTCCGGACATTTCCCTTCGGACACCTCGCCCCGCGTTCTGTTTCTGATCACTGCCGCCCTCGTCAGTCATCAACCCTCGCCTTCAGGGCGGGGGTTGCTGCATTTCGGACAGTAGTACGCGTAACTGTACGGTTATCGGTTCGTTGGGCAGGGTGCGTGGAGGCAACTGGAATCCGTGGCGTCGTAGCTTTCGTGAAACAGGGATTGCCGATGCAGGCGAGGGAGTACCCCCGTCGGGTCGGTCATCGAGTGAGTGGCAACCGTGAGCGTCCTCCGCCCCTCAAGCCCGGGACAGGGCTGTCCAACGTCGGTTTCACGATCGGAAGGCATGCCCATGCCCACGGAAGCAGCCCTACTCGAATCGCGTGCGCTGCGCGTCGAACAGATGGGGCGCATCGAAGTCCTCGACAAGGTGAAGAGCCTTGTCATGCTCCCGGACGGAATTCACCTTCGCACAGAGGATGTGGCTCGTTACTTCGAAGCATCCACAACCGCTGTCAGGAGGCTCACCGACCGCCATCAGGACGAGCTCGTGGAGAACGGGATGCGCGTGCTCCGGGGTGCTGAGCTGCGCTCCTTCCATAGCGACATGATGTCGCTATGGGTGGGCGAGGCGCCGGAAAGTTATCCACAGGCGGCGACCCAGCTTCGGCTCTACACCCGCAGGACCGTCCTCAACGTTGCGATGCTTCTTCGCGATAGCGACATCGCCCGATGCGTCCGTACGTATCTGCTCGACGCCGAGCAGGACCTGCGCGCGGGCTACGCCTCGCTCGAACACCGCGTCACCCGGGTCGAGAGCTGCCTCGCCGGAGTGGGCAGCGCCCTTCAGGAGCTCGGGCCCGTCCTCAACCGGATGTCGCTCCGGCTCGACAGCCTCGACCGGAGGCTGGACGTCACACACCAGGTCGTCGGGGCCATGAGTGTGCGGCTGGGGCACGTGTCCGAGGACCTCGTCCGTATCGACGGCAGGATGGATGATCTCGCCCGCCACCTGAAGGATCTGAGCCGCCGAGGCAGCAAGCAGCGCTGATCCGGCGGGTGTGCGCGGCCCTTCGGTGCTGCCCGGAAATTGGGTGGCACCGAAACGGCTCGCCGGGCACAGTAGTCGGTGCAGCACATGCCGAAGTCGGCGCAGAACGCCCCGACAGGATCGTCCACAAGCCGACATGCACTCCACAGGCCGGGAGAGGAGCGCGACGATGACCGAGAGTCCGAGTCCG
Source organism: Streptomyces sp. NPDC057543 (assembly GCF_042801895.1). Lineage (NCBI taxonomy): Bacteria > Bacillati > Actinomycetota > Actinomycetes > Kitasatosporales > Streptomycetaceae > Streptomyces > Streptomyces sp. NPDC057543. The sequence goes on from NZ_JBHVFF010000005.1 coordinate 54,790, forward strand.
TCGAGTTCCCAGCAGGGCGGGCCCGAGCCGGCACCGGAGTAGTCACCGGCGACTCCGCCGTGCCGATCGGAGCAGGACGCCCGGGGCGGTTTCTCTGCGCATCGCGCGGCCGCCCTCCCGGAGGATTGGCCGAGTGGTAAGGCAGCGGCTTGCTAAGCCGTCGTCGGGGCGGTGAACCCCGCGCGCGTTCGATCCGCGCATCCTCCGCAGCAGCAGCGCCGTCGAGTACGACCAGCCGTACGGGTACGGGCACCCGTACGGCTACAGCAGCTGCTCCAGCACCACAGCGATGCCGTCGTCCTCGTTGGAAGCGGTGATCTCCTGGGCCACGGCCTTCAGATCCGCATGCGCGTTGGCCATCGCGACACCCCGCTGCGCCCAGGCGAACATCGGGATGTCGTTCGGCATGTCGCCGAAGGCCAGGGTGTCCGCGGCCGTCACGCCCAGTCGGCGCGCGGCCAGTGAGAGTCCGGTCGCCTTGCTCAGCCCCAGCGGCAGGATCTCCACCACGCCCGGACCGGCCATGACCACGTCCACCAGGTTCCCGACAGCCGCTCGCGCGGCCTTCGCCAGTGCGTCGTCGTCGAGATCGGGATGCTGGATGTACACCTTGTTCAGGGGAGCCGACCACAACTCGGCCGGGTCCTTGGCGAAGACGGCCGGAAGGGGGCCTTCCTGTACGCGGTAGCCGGGACCGACCAGCACATCGCCGTCGAGCCCGTCGCGGCTCGCCGCCAGTGCCAACGGGCCGACCTCGGCCTCGACCTTGGACAGCGCGAGACCGGCGAGCTGCCGGTCCAGCGTCAGCGAGGTCAGCAGCTTGCGTTCGCCCGCGTGGTAGACCTGCGCGCCCTGACCGCAGACCGCGAGCCCCTCGTAGTGCAGGTCGTCCAGGATGTGCCGGGTCCACGGGACCGCGCGGCCGGTGACGATGATGTGTGCGGCACCGGCCGCGGTGACCGCGGCCAGCGCCGCACGGGTGCGCTCGGAGACCGTGTCGTCGTCACGCAGCAGCGTGCCGTCGAGATCGGTCGCGATGAGCTTGTACGGAAAGGTCACTTGGCGACCGGTTCCAGAACCTCGCGCCCGCCCAGGTACGGCCGGAGCACCTCCGGCACCCGCACCGATCCGTCGGCCAGCTGGTGGTTCTCCAGGATCGCCACGATCGTGCGCGGGACGGCGCAGAGCGTGCCGTTCAATGTCGCCAGCGGCTGGAGAACCTTCTTGCCGTCGCGTGTTTCGCGCATCCGGACGGACAGGCGGCGCGCCTGGAAACTGTTGCAGTTCGATGCGGATGTCAGCTCGCGGTACTTGCCCTGCGTCGGGATCCACGCCTCGCAGTCGAACTTCCGGGAGGCCGAGGCCCCCAGATCGCCGGTGGCGACATCGATCACCTGGAAGGGCAGATCAAGAGCGGTGAGCCACTGCTTCTCCCAGTCCAGGAGCCTGCGGTGCTCGGCCTCGGCGTCCGCCGGGTCGACGTACGAGAACATCTCGACCTTGTCGAACTGGTGGACGCGGAAGATGCCTCGAGTGTCCTTGCCGTACGTACCGGCCTCGCGGCGGTAGCACGGCGAGAAGCCCGCGTACCGCAGCGGCAGCTTGTCGGCCTCGATGATCTCGTCCATGTGGTACGCGGCGAGCGGGACCTCTGAGGTGCCGACCAGGTAGTAGTCGTCCTTCTCCAGGTGGTACACGTTCTCCGCGGCCTGGCCGAGGAAGCCGGTGCCTTCCATGGCGCGCGGGCGGACCAGCGCCGGCGTCAGCATCGGGACGAATCCGGCCTCGGTGGCCTGCGCGATCGCCGCGTTGACGAGGGCGAGCTCCAGCAGCGCGCCGACACCCGTCAGGTAGTAGAAGCGCGAACCGGAGACCTTCGCACCGCGTTCCATGTCGATGGCGCCGAGCATCTCGCCGAGCTCAAGGTGGTCCTTGGGCTCGAAGCCCTCGGCCCCGAAGTCACGGATCGTGCCGTGGGTCTCCAGGACGACGAAGTCCTCCTCGCCGCCGATCGGCACGTCCTCGTGGACGATGTTGCCGAGCTGGAGCATCAGGCGTTTCGCCTCTGCGTCGGCCTCGTCCTGTGCCGAGTCGGCCGCCTTGACGTCGGCCTTCAGCTGCTCGGCCTTCTTCAGGAGCTCGGCGCGCTCCTCGGGCGAAGCCTTGGGGATGAGCTTGCCGAGCGCCTTCTGCTCGGAGCGGAGTTCGTCGAAGCGGACACCGGACGACCTGCGCCGTTCGTCGGCGGAGAGAAGGGCGTCGACGAGCGCGACGTCCTCTCCACGGGCGCGCTGGGAGGCGCGAACACGGTCGGGGTCCTCACGGAGCAGGCGAAGGTCAATCACCCCTCCAGGCTACCGGTGTGTGCTTCTCCAGCTCGAACCGATATTGCCAAGCGTGTCATTTTGCCCGAATTGCCTGAATTGGTAATGCTGGCGGGTATTGCAATGACGGGACTTGATCCCGGTCGAGCGCAGTCGACCCCGATCGTTCTCGGCTGTCAATAAAAAAGAGTTTATTCCCCTGAATGGGGCGGAAGGTGTCAGCCGGCTTGACGCATCTGCCGTGCGTGGAAGGGTAGTTGGCGCTCACTTGTCCACAGGTGTGGGCGCTTCTCGAAGTTATCCACAGGCTGTGAAGAAGAGTTGTGGATACTGGAGGGGATCGTTCCGAAAGTCGCTTCAGGACTCATGGATCACCCGTTCAAACCCGCTTCAGACGCTCGTTCGGGTGGGAATTCTCCATCCTGAAGAGTTGATCAGCGGAATTGGGGCGACACGGGGCTTCCCATGCAACCTGTCGGTCTGTGGACGCATCTGGGGCGGCTGGAGCGATATGTCGACCATGTCGGATTGGGGTGCTGGCGAGTGTCGACTTGTCCCCAGGTCGAGAACCACCCCTGTGGATAACTCTGTGGATACCGAGAACCGGCAGAACAGATCGGCGGATGCTCGGATCGGCAGAACGGATCGGCGGATAGTCACCGGTAGATGTACGGACGCGCCGCACTGGTGGCTGTACGGACGCGCCGCGGTACTCGTGGTGCACCCGGGCCGACATCCGGGACGGTCCGGACCACTGGCTCTGCCCTGCCCTGCGCTTCCCCGCCCCGGCCGCGACCGCCGATCCCCGACCGCCGGCCCATGGCCGCCCGCCCGGGACCGTCAGCCCCGGCCGTCCAGATTGCGGGCCAGCCAGTCGGAGGCCTCGGTGAACTCCGCGTCCGACGTACCCGCCCGCAGCGGCCGTACGTCCTCCCGTACCACCCCGGCCCGTGGGTACGACCCGAGGAACCGCACCTTCGGGCAGATTCGCTTCAGCCCCATCAACGCCTCGCCGACCCGGCGGTCCGCGATGTGCCCCTCGGCATCCACCGCGAAGCAGTAGTTCCCGATTCCGGCCCCCGTCGGCCGCGACTGGATCAGCATCAGGTTCACCCCGCGCACCGCGAACTCCTGGAGCAGTTCGAGCAGCGCGCCGGGGTGGTCCTCGCCCAGCCAGATGACCACCGATGTCTTGTCCGCACCCGTCGGTGCCGCCGGCCGGGCCGGACGGCCCACCAGGACGAACCGGGTCTGCGCGTTCACCGCGTCATGGATCTCGGTCACCAGCGGTTCGAGACCGTAGGTCGCCGCTGCGAACTCACCGGCGAAGGCGGCGTCGTACCGACCCTCCTGCACCAGCCGGGCACCATCGGCGTTGGAGGCCGCGGACTCCCACACGGCGTCCGGGAGATGGGCGGCCATCCAGTTGCGCACCTGTGGCTGCGCGGCCGGGTGCGCGGTGACCGACTTGATGTCCGACAGCTTGGTACCGGGCCGCACCAGCAGCGCGAAGGTGATGGAGAGCAGCACCTCGCGGTAGATCATCAGTGGTTCGCCGGTGGTCAGCTCGTCGAGCGTCGCGGTGATGCCGCCTTCCACCGAGTTCTCGATCGGTACGAGTGCTGCCGCGGCCTCGCCGTTGCGCACCGCGTCCAGAGCCACCGGTACGGAGACCATCGGGACGAGTTCGCGGGTGGCGGCTTCCGGGAGCGTACGGAGGGCGACCTCGGTGAAGGTGCCTTCGGGGCCGAGATATGCGTAGCGCGTGGCGGACATACCGTCACCCTAATGCGCCCCGGTCGCTCAGGACTCCAGGAGCCGCTGCCCCACGTACTCGCCGTCCGCCGCGCCGCCCGGCACCGCGAACAGGCCGCTGGTCTCGTGCCGGATGAACGGCGACAGGGCATCGCCCCGGTCCAGCTTGCGCTGCACCGGAACGAATCCCCGCAGTGGATCCGCCTGCCAGCAGATGAACAGCAGCCCCGCGTCCGGCGTGCCGTCCGCCGCGATGCCGTCGTGGTACGAGAAGGGGCGCCGCAGCATGGCCGCGCCGCCGTTCTTCTCGGGGGAGGAGATCCGGGCGTGGGCGTTGTCCGGGATCAGGAGCTTGCCGTCGGGGCCCGCCTTGTCGAGGTCCATCGCGGTGGTCTCGGTGCCGCCGCTCAGCGGAGCGCCGTCCTTCTTGTGGCGCCCTATGACCTGTTCCTGCCGATCCACCGAGAGCTTCTCCCAGTCGTCGAGCAGCATCCTGATCCGGCGCACGACGGCGTACGAGCCGCCGGCCAGCCAGTCGTACTTCTTGTCCGTCCCGTCCGGGACGAAGATGCGCCGGTCGAAGTCGCTCTCGGCGGGCTCGGGGTTGTTGGTGCCGTCGATCTGGCCCATCAGATTGCGGGCGGTCATCGGCCGCGCGGTGGCGCCGGGGCTGCGGTTGAAGCCGTTCATCTGCCAGCGGATCCGTGCGGCGGAGGCGGCCTCCTTCTGCACGGCACGCAGTGCGTGGAAGGCGACGAGCGCGTCGTCGGCGCCGATCTGTACCCAGAGGTCGCCGTCGGAGCGCTTGGCGTCGATGTGGTCGGAGGAGAAGGGCGGCAGCGGGTCGAGTCCCGGTGGCCGGTGGCCGACCAGGCCCGTGCGTTCGAAGAAGGTGCGGCCGAATCCGAAGGTGACGGTCAGCGAGGACGGTCCGGCATCCAGCGCGATCCCGGTGTCATGGGCCGTGCCGTCCGCAGCACCGCTGTCGGCGGTTTCGCCGGCCATCAGCCGCCCGGCCACGGCCGACCACCGGCGCATCAGGGCAGCCGCTTCCTTCCGTCCCGCGCCGGGCGCCAGATCGAAGGCGACGAGATGGCCGCGTGCCTGAAGCGGAGTGGTGATCCCCGGTTGATGTTTCCCGTGAAACATCACCTGGGTGGAGCCGACCGCGGTCAGCGCGGTCGGCTCGTCGGGCCGGGTCGCGGCATAGCCGGTCGCACCGCCTGCCACGCCCAGGACCAGCCCGGTCGCACCGGCTGCACCGGCGCTGCCGAGCAGTCGCCGCCGGGAGATGACACCGCTGCCGGGGGCTCCGCGGTCCCTGCCGCCTGCGGAGGTCTTGCCGTCGCCGGAGGAGGTCCCGCGGCTGTTTGCGCCGACCCTGCCGGCTCCGCTCGTCCCGCCGGTTCCGCTGATTGCGCTGTTTCCACTCACGATGCTGCTCAGCCGATCTTCACGTTCTTGTCGATGGTCGTCTGATCGATGTCCGACGTGCGTACGGTCACCGCGACCTTCCAGTTGCCCGCCATCGGGATCTGGACGCCGCTCGCGGTCCAGTGGCCCTCGGTGAGCCGGACCGGGGTGACGGGAAGCGGGCCGATGTCCTTGGACTCCAGAGTGAAGGCGAGCTTCAGTTCGGGGACGTCCATGGCCTTGCCGTCGGTGCTGTCGACCCAGATGTGGATCTCATTGGTGCCGGTACGGGCGGGCTCGACGTCCATCCGTACTGTTCCCTTGCCGTTCTGGCCGCCCGTGTCGAAGGGCAGCGTCAGATTGACCGGGCCTTCGGCTGCCGGGGCGGATGCAGCCGTCGACCCGCGGGCCGCTTCCTCCTCGGTACGTCCCGGCTCGGTCGAGGTCAGTACGGTCGTCACGGCCAACAGCACCACGGCGACCCCGACTTCCGCCAGCACCGAGCGGCGCAGTCCGGACCGGTCGGGGTCGGCATCGCGGACCCGCTTCTTCTCGGCGGTGGCCACGGCGGCCTTCTGCCGGGCGAGCTGAGCTGCCCGCGCGGGGTCCTCGACGGCGGACGACGGCGTGGTCGGGGGCCGGGCCTCCTCGACCGCGACTTCGGCCCCGGCCTCCGCTCCCACCGCGTCGGCTCCGTTCGTGACCAGTCGTGCGGTCCAGCGGCGCGAAATCCAGGCGATCCCGATCAGGACGGCGACGAGCCCCACCTTCACGAGCAGCAGTTGCCCGTAGCCGGTGCCGGTCAGCGCGGACCAGGTGCCGACCTGGCGCCAGGACTGGTAGATCCCGGTGGCGGCGAGTACGAGCACGCTGCCGAACGCGACACGGGAGAAGCGCCGTACGGCCGTCGCTCCGATGTCCGGCGTCCGGTACAACGCGACCAGCAGGGCCGTCAGCCCGCCCAGCCAGGCGGCGACGGCCAGCAGGTGGAGCACGTCGACCGGCATGGCGATGCCGGGCTGGATCCCGGTCGAGGCATGTTCGGCGAGCGCCCAGGTCCCGGCGATCCCGGCGGCGATCACGGTGCCGCCGATGGCCAGTCCGAAGGTGAGGTCCTTCTTCTCGCGTTCGTCCTCGCGCTTCGCGTACGTCCCGAACAGCACGGCGATGAAGAGTGCGGAAGCGCCGAGCAGCAGCAGCCGGGATACGAGCGCCGCCCCGGGCTTGGTGTCGAGCACTGCCTTCAGGCCGTCGAGGTCGAAGGCGTCCGCCAGTTTCCCGGAGCCGGTGTACGGGTTGCGCAGGAGCAGCATGGCCAGGGTGGCCACGGTGAGGGTCATCCAGCCGCGTACGACCAGGCGTTGCAGCGGGCGTGCGCCGGCCCCGCGCTGCCAGCAGGCCAGCACGAAGGCCGCGCCCCCGGCCAGCAGGATGAATCCTGCGTACGCGGCGTAGCGCGCGATGCCGTAGAGGGTGCCGACGAGGCCGCCCCCGGCCTCGTCCGCGGGGAGGGCGACGGTGGTCTTGGAGGGGGCTCCGATGGAGAAGGTGAAGGCGCCCGAGACGGGGTGGCTGTCCGCGGAGACGGCCTGCCAGGCGACGGTGTACGTGCCGTCGGGCAGTCCGCTGTGCAGCGAGACTCCGTACTTCACGGTGGAGCCGCTCTTCAGATCACGTGGTGCGGCGCCGGTGTCGGCGCGTTTGCCGTCGGGGTCCAGGACCCTGACGGAGCTGTCGCTCATGGCGACCTGTTCGGAGAAGGTGAGCGTGACCTGCTTGGGCGCGGTGTCGACCACCGCCCCGTCCTGCGGATCGCTCCCGGTGAGTGCGGCATGCGCGGACGCGGGGCCCGCGCCGCCGAGCAGCAGGCCGAACACCATGCCGACGAGGGCGGCGAGGAGTGCGGCCGCGGCAAGCGGTCGGCGCGGTGCGGGAGCGGCCGGGGGCGGTCCGAAGTGCGGGGCGGCGGTGGCTGTCATGGCGAGTCAGTCCCTCACTGCTTCTTCGGGTTGTAGGTGGTCTCCTTCACGGGAAGGTCGACCTTTATCGGGTCGGCCTTCTCGAAGTGCAGCTCCACGGGCACGTTCTCGCCCCGCTTGGGCTGCTGCTTGAGCTTCATGAACATGATGTGGCTTCCACCGCGTTCCAGATCCAGTTCGCCGCCCGCGGGCACGTCGAAGGACGTCACCATGCGCATCGTCTGGTTCTTCGTCTCGTGGATCGTGATGTCGTCCGAGAGGGAGCTGGTGACCGAGGTGAGCCGGTCGGAGGTGCCGCCGCTGTTCTGTATGACGAGGAAACCGGCCGCCATGTCGCTGACGGGCTGCGGCATGAACGCGCCGGTCACCTTCAGTTCGGGCTTGCTGTCCGAGGACGAGCACCCCGCCAGCGTCAGCCCGGTGGCGAGGGCGACGACGCCGGCGAGGGTGGTGCGGCGGTTCACGGGTTCTCCCCCTTGACGATCTTGGGGAGGTCCTTCGTGTAGTCGTCGGGCGAGGTGTCCTCGCTGTACACGAGGTAGCCCTTGTCGGTCTTCGGGGAGAACGCGATCACCTGGGACCCGTGCATCGAGACGATCGTGCCGTCCTTCTCCTTCTTCGGCGCGTCGATGCCGATGCCGATCTGGCGTGCGCCCGCCTGGATGGTCGGGAAGTCGCCGGTGAGGCCGATGAAGGAGGCGTCCTGGGACTTGAGCCAGCTGCCGAGCGAGGACGGGGTGTCCCGTTCGGGGTCGGTGGTCACGAAGACGACCTGGAGCTTTTCCTGGTCGGCCTTGGGGAGCGACTTCTTGGCGATGGCGATGTTGCTCATGATGAGCGGGCAGACGTCGGGGCAGTTGGTGTAGCCGAAGTAGATCAGCGTCGGCTTGCCCTTGGTCTGCTCGCGGAGGTCGTACTTCTTGCCGTGGGTGTCGGTGAGGACGAGGTCGGGCTTGGTGAACGGCTGGTCGAGTACCGTCGCGGCCTTGGTCTTGGGCTGGACGGACACATCGGCGATGGGTTTCTTCGCGCCGCTGTCGTCGCTGCTCCCGCAGGCGGACAGGGTGAGTGCGGCCGCGGCGACGAACGCCGCGGCCAGCACAGATTTCTTACGCATGGAGCACTGATTCCTGATGGGTCGGTGGGGCTGTGGGGCTGCGTGGGACTGGTGGGGCTTTGGTCAGGCGGCGCGGCGTCGGCCTGCGAGGAAGCCGAAGGCGACACCCGCGGCGCCGATGACGATGCCGACGATGCCGAGGACACGGGCCGTGGTGTCGCTGGAGGACGCGGCCGCCGCGGCCGTCGTCTGCTTGTCCGCGGTCTGCGCGGTGGCGTCGGCACCGCTCTTGTCGTCGGCGCTCGCGCCGTGCTCGTCGGTGGTTGCCGCGGTCAGCTTGAGGACCGGTGCCGGGCTCTCGGGCTCCTCGGCCCCGTCCTTCTGCTCCTCGATCCAGCGGACGACTTCCTTGTTGTCGTACGTCTGGATGGCCTTGAACACCAATTGGTCGGCGTCCTCGGGGAGCTGGCCGATGGAGAGCGGGAACTGCTGGAAGTCGCCCGGGCGGATGCCGCGGTCGTTCTTGTCGCCCGTGGCGGTCCAGGTGACCTTGGAGACGGCCTCGTTGATCTTCTGGCCGTGCATGTCCAGCGGCTTGGCCAGCTTGCTCTTGGTGACCTGGACGTCCCAGCCGGGCACGGCCTGCGGCATGACGGAGGCCAGCGGGTGGTCGGTCGGGAAGTTGACCTCGACCTTGGTCGTCGAGGCGTCGTCGCGCTCGTTGGGGACCTTGAAGTTGACGGTGGCGTAACCGCCCTTGGCGGCCTCGCCCTGCGGCTGCACGCTGACGTGCGCGGAGGCCGTACCGGCGAGGATCAGGACGGTGGACGCGGCGACGCCGCCGGCGAGGGCGATGCGGGAAACGTTCATGACAGGGATCACTCCACAGAAGCACGAAGAAAAGGTGGTCCGGCGCGCGGCTGCGCGACGGCATCGCGACACCTCTTCCCCACATGCGGCGTACGTGCACGACATGTGCGGCACCGACTTGCACGACACCGGCTCAAACGCGCCGGGTGGTCCGTGCGTCGAGTGGTGCGTGCGTCAGTGGTGCGTGCATCGGGCGGAGGATGTCGCGTCAGGCTGCGAGTGCGTATGCGGGTGGCGGCCCGCGCCTGATCACCATGTGCTGCAAGGGGTCCCCGGTGGCGGGGGCCGGGGCGTCGGCCGCGGTACGGAGGGTACGCGGCCCGGTCGTCGGGCCCCCGGGAAGCCCGGCGCGCAGGGCGTTCACGAGCGCGAGCGCGGCGCGCAGCGCACGCAGCCGGGCCCCGGCCGCGATCTGTTGGGCGCCGTGTGCGGACAGCCGGGCCAGCCGGAACAGGGCGATCTCGCCGCGCCGCAGCAGCCAGCCGCTGGCCACGGCGGCCAGCAGGTGGCCGAGCAGCATGGGCAGGCTGGGCAGCAGACCGGCGAGGCCGGCCGAGTCCGAGACGGCTGCGGAGGCCATGTGCTGGTCTCCCCGGGCCGTCACCGACGCCGGGTCGATGCCCGCGGCGGTGACGATGCGGTGCGCTTCGGCGGCGTTCAACTGTGCCGGTCCCATGCCGCACACGAGGCTGGCAGCGAACCGGATCAGTGGGTCGTCGCCCGGCGCGGTGTGCGTCGGGGCGGGGTGCGTCCCCACGCCGAAGAGGGTGTGCAGGGCGACCTGTCCGCCGGCCAGTGCGGCGACGATGGACGGCAGCGAGCGCTCGCGTCCGGCGAGCGGTGCCACCACTGCGAAGACCCCCAGGAATCCGGCGAGCAGGGTCCACCAGGGGACGGCCGCGCAGGAAGCCAGGGAGTGACCTGTCGCGGACAGCGCGATGCAGACCGCGGTGAACACCGCGGCCCTCAGGAGCCGCAGACCGGCTCCGGCGCGTGCGACAGGCATAGACATGGCGGAGCCATCATCGCATCGCGCCCCGGGCCTCGGTACCGCAGGTCCGGAAGGTCACCTTCCATCCGATTGGATGCGGCCGGGGCGGCTGTGGCCGGGTTCGGACACCGGGCGGGGTGATCGGCCGGGTTCGGCATACACGGGTGTACGGAGTGCTGGTATCCGCCGAATGAGCGGTCTCACATCCGGTCTGTGCTTACGAACGCCCCTGCGCGGCAATACGTATCGGTATGTCGAGCCGCAGCCAGGAGGCTGGAGCATGAGCATCTGGTGGTCCCTCCATTTGCGGCGCGAGGCTGCGAGCGTTCCGCTCGCCCGTCGTTTCCTGCTGGGCACGATGGAGACGGCGGGCGTGGACCCGGAGATCTCCTTCGACCTGTCGGTCGCGCTCACCGAGGCCTGTGCGAACGCCGTTGAGCACGGCGGCGACCACAGGGTCCAGGGCGAGCAGAGCGACGACCGGGATCCGTGGGACGTATGGGACGAGTTGCCCGGGACGGCCTCCGGACAGTACCGGGTCACCGCCTATCTGGACGGCGAGAAGTGCCGTATCGAAGTCGCCGATTCGGGGCCGGGTTTCCCCGCCAGGCGCACGCTGCGCACGTCCGCGCAGCAGCGCGATTCCCTGCAGTACCCGTCGCTCAGCGCGGAGGACGGCCGGGGGCTCTGTCTGATCGAGCAGCTCTCCGACCATGTGCACTTCGGCAACCGTCCCGGCCGCGGAGCCGTGGTGAGCTTCGACAAGGTCCTGAAATGGCGGAAGGACGCCCTGCTCATGGTGTCCTGAGCGGGGCGCCCTTCGAAGCGTGGAACCGTGACCGGAACTGCCCGGCAGGCCGGGCCCTTCGGATCAGCCCTTTAGCTGCGCCATCCACGCCTCGACCTCGTCGGCCCGGCGCGGCAGCTTGTCGGAGAGGTTCCGGTTGCCGTCCTCGGTGACGAGGATGTCGTCCTCGATCCGGATGCCGATGCCCCGGTACTCCTCGGGCACGGTCAGGTCGTCGGCCTGGAAGTACAGACCGGGCTCGACCGTGAGGCAGACGCCGGGCTCCAGCGTGCCGTTGACGTACGTCTCGGTGCGCGCGGCGGCACAGTCGTGGACGTCCATGCCGAGCATGTGGCCGGTGCCGTGGAGCGTCCAGCGGCGCTGGAGGCCCAGCTCCAGGACCTTGTCCACGGACAGGTCACCCAGCAGGCCCCACTCGACGAGCTTCTCGGCGAGTACGCGCTGTGCCGCGTCGTGGAAGTCGCGGTAGTCGGCGCCGGGCTTGACGGCCGCGATACCGGCCTCCTGGGCCTCGTACACCGCGTCGTAGATCTTCCGCTGCAGCGGCGTGAAGGTGCCGTTGATCGGAAGGGTGCGCGTCACGTCGGCGGTGTAGAGGTCGTTGGTCTCCACACCGGCGTCGAGCAGCAGCAGCTCGCCGGAGCGCACCGGGCCGTCGTTGCGCACCCAGTGCAGGGTGGTGGCGTGCGGGCCGGCCGCGCAGATCGAGCCGTAGCCGATGTCGTTGCCCTCGATGCGGGCGCGCAGGAAGAAGGTGCCCTCGATGTAGCGCTCGCTGGTGGCCTCGGCCTTGTCGAGGACCTTCACGACGTCCTCGAAGCCGCGTGCGGTGGCGTCGCAGGCCTTCTGCAGCTCGGCGATCTCGAAGGCGTCCTTGACCAGTCGGGCCTCGGAGAGGAAGACGCGCAGTTCCTCGTCGCGCTCGGCGGTGACCTTGTCGGTCAGCGCGGCCTCGATGCCGGCGTCGCGGCCGCGGACGTTACGGACGGGGCCGGTGGCCTCGGTCAGCGCGGCCGGCAGCTCGCGCACGTCCTTCGCCGGGATGCCCAGCAGCTGCTCGGCCTCGGCGAGGGAGTGACGGCGGCCCACCCACAGCTCGCCCTGGCCGTCGAGCCAGAACTCGCCGTTCTCGCGGTTGGAGCGTGGCAGCAGGTGGATGGTCGCCTCGTGCCCGTCCTCGGTCGGCTCCAGGACGAGGACGCCGTCCTGGGTCTGGTCGCCGGTGAGGTACGCGTACTCGGTGGAGGCACGGAAGGCGTACTCGGTGTCATTGGAGCGGGTCTTCAGGTTGCCCGCGGGAATGACCAGACGCTCACCGGGGAAACGCGCGGAGAGCGCGGCGCGGCGGACGGCGGTGTGCTCGGCCTGGGCGATCGGTTCGAGGCCGTGGAGTTCCGTATCGGCCCAACCGGACTTCATGTTCGCGGCGAGTTCATCGGAGACGACCGGGTACAGGCCGTTCTTCCGCTGCTTGACCGTCTCTTCTTCCTCGGTCTCCGGGGTCTCCGGGGTGAGCTCCTCAGCCACGACTTGTCTCTCCTTGATACGACACTGGACCGCATCCATCGTACGGGCGTACGGAAGGGGGCACAGGGCCGGAAGACCTGTTACACGGAGCCCTGAGGGTCGTACGAGTCGGCCGGGGCGGGCCGTTGCGTTCTCAGTCGAAGCGCGCGGCCAGAATGACCACGTCCTCCGCGCTGTCGTCCTGGTCGAGCCCGTCGGGCAGGACGGTCCGCAGTACGTGGTCGGCGACGGATCCGGCGTCGTCACGCAGCACCTTCGGTACGCGCGCCGCTGCCGAGTGGAGCCGTGCGAACGCCCGGTCCATCGAGTCGCCGGTACGGCGCAGCAGCCCGTCGGTGTAGAGGAGTACGGTCTCGCCGGGCGCCGGGGTGATCTCCACACTGGGCGCCTCCCAGCAGGCGAGCATGCCCAGCGGCGCGGAGAGGGAGGTCTCGATGAACTCGGTGCGCCGGTCGCCGATCACGAGCGGCGGGGTGTGGCCGGCGCCGGCCAGCAGGACCGTGCGGCGGGCGGGTTCGCAGTAGGCGAACAGTGCGGTCGCGGATCGGGCGGGTTCGGTCAGCCGCAGCAGCAGCTCCAGATCGGAGAGCACGGCGACCGGATCCTCGCCCTCCATCACGGCGTACGCTCGCAGGCCGGCGCGCAGCCGGCCCATGGCGGCCAGGGCGCTCGGCCCGGAGCCGTTCACCGAGCCCACGGCGAGACCGAGTGCGCCTTCCGGCAGTGCCAGAGCGTCGTACCAGTCGCCGCCGCCCTGCGGTGCCGTGCGATGGCGGGCGGCCAGCTGTACGCCAGGGACCCGGGGCAGCCGGGTGGGCAGCAGCTCCTCCGTGATGGTGGCGACATCGGCCCTGGCCCGCTCCAGCTCCAGCAGCCTGGCCAGATGCTCGCCCGCATGTCCGGCGTAGAGGTCGAGGAGATGGCGCTGGCGTTCCAGCGGTTCGGCGGGTTCGTCGTACAACCAGACGGCGGCACCGAGCCTGCCGGTCGCTTCGGCGGTGAGCGGCAGGGCGTGGCTGGCGGCGTATCCGAGCCGGGTGGCGACCTCGTGGCGGCGTGGGTCGAGGCTGCTGTCGCCGAGCAGATCGGGGGTGGTCAAGGCGCCTTCGGTGTTCGGGAGCCCTTCCAGGATCCGGCCGTAGGAGGTGGCGCTGCGCGGCACCGTCTCGATGTGTCCGAGCTCTGCATGGGCGAGACCGAGGCCGATGGTGCTGACGGGGCCGCGGCGGTCGGACGGTTCGAACACGACCAGTCCGCGACGGGCGCCGACCAGGGCGGCTCCGGCGTCCAGCAGTTCGTGCAGGGCGTCGTCGAGTGTGCTGGTTCCGGCCAGTCGCTCGGTGAGTTCGTGGAGCGTGGTGAGATCGGAGATCCAGGCGGCGAGCCGGTCCTGGATGAAGCCCCCGGGGGCGGCCGGTGCTCCGGAACCGGCAGTGTGCGCTGAAACAGGAACCACGGGATCGATTCCAGCCACTTTCGGCAGGTGCGGGGCGCTCATGGCAGTCGGTTTTCCCGCCGGTGCGATTCGTCGAATAGCATCGCAAACCCCCATGTCGTTCTGCGCCGCTATCAGTGCATCCACATGTACACGTAGCATCCACATGTACACGCACAAGTAAGGCGATGTCCAGCATTGTCCCTGCGGGATTTGTGGTGTCCGAGCTACTGTCAAGTTGGCCGAAAAATGCACCCTGTGGCGGCTATTTGCGGTCGACTGGTTGTGCTCGACAAGGGGTGTTCTCGGGGCGAAGTCCCGGAGGGAGCGTCGTTTCGGGCATGCTGGGTACGTAATCGATGATGACCAGGGGCAGTTCTGATCGCCCCGGAACCCGGCAGCGGGCCCGGACGTCCTCTCTTGTGACGGCCGCGCCCCACCCCCGAGTGGCGGGGTCTGCACCGTGGGACGACAGGCGCGATACATGCGCCGCTCCTCGCCATGATCGTGTCCGGACCCGTCTCGCCCCTGCTCGACCAGGCTCGGCCCATGCTCGGTACCGACGACCCACCCGTACCGCAGATTTGAAGAGCATGTACGCACAGTGAAGTGACGAACGCGTGTTGTGACGTGCACGTGGTGTGATGTGGACCCTCGGCGTTCAACGGAAAGGAACGAGCGCTCATGCGCGAGATCCTCGGTAGGCGACGCAGGCTCCGGCTCCGGCGCAAGGGAAGGGCCGCCCAGCTCGACGCGGTCCTGACCTGTGCCACCGCATGGCAGTGGCCCGTGCTCCCCGGAGTGGGGCCGGAGGCGGCCGGTGGCCGCGGTGACCGCGGCCGTGGTTGCGCCTGTCCCGATCCCGAGTGCGTCGTACCCGGCGCACACCCCTTCGATCCCGGTCTCCTCGCGGCGACCACCGACGAGCGGATGGTGCGCTGGTGGTGGACGAACCGCCCCACCGCTCCGATCGTGCTGGCCACCGGCGGCCGTGCCCCGTGCGCGCTGAGCCTGCCGGCCGTGGCCGCCGCCCGGGCGCTGGCCGAGCTGGACCGGATGGGCGCACGGCTCGGCCCCGTGGTGGCGACGCCGACCCGGTGGTCCATCCTGGTCGCCCCGTACACCCTCGAACGGCTCGGTGAGCTGCTGCACGCCCAGGACTGGGTGCCCAGTTCGCTGCGGTTCCATGGTGAGGGCGGCTATCTCGTTCTTCCGCCGTCCGAGGTGGGGGCGGGGCAGGTGCGCTGGGAGCGGGCTCCCGCAGTGGATCCCCGGCCGCGCTCGAACCGGGGAGCCTCCGTCCCCGCTCCCGGGCCCGCCGCGCCCTGGCTGCCGGATGTGGGCGCGGTGCTCGACGCGCTGGTCGAGGCGAGCAACGGAGCGCCGGACGGTGGCAGTCGGCTCGCCTACTGACTGGTGGTCGGCTCGCTCGTTCGGGCGTGAGTCGACCCGGGTCACCGTAACAAAAGGGGCGTGCGGGGCCGGGCGTCCATATTCCGTAGATATCCCCGTCGGGTCGTCAGGAATTCGGGCGGAACCGATGCCTGTCGTCAGTGGCGACAGGCATCCACGGGGGCAATCGAGGTCGGTGGGTGTTCGCGGATGAGGTCGTGCGGCTTTTCCGGATCCACTCTCCGCCCCGGTTCTCTGCACCCTCGTTCTCTTGTCGGCCGATGCAAAGTCTGCCGCTGCAAAGCGGGCCGGCGCAGGGCTTTCTGATGGATCTTCCGAATCCCCCTCGCGGGATTCTTCGAAAGTCTATTCGAATAATTCTGTGGAAGGTATTCGCGAAGCATTTCCGGGTGTGCGGCCGCTGTGGAGACGGACGTGCCGTCAATCACGCCTCTGGTGTGCCGGGTTGACGGCGGCACGCAGGTGCTGGGAAGCCTGGGCCGGTCGTGGAAGAAGGGGCAACGTGGCCCGGAGGCGTACCGGCGAGGGGGTTGTGCGCGGGTTCGTGTGCCGCGCCGTGCGCTGTGCGCCGTATACGGAAATGAGGATGCCCGATCGCTGGCGACGGGGGATGCACCAGCGACCGGGCTTCTAGAACGGTAACAAGAGATCTGCCGTTCGCAAATTCGATCTCATGTATTCGGACAGCGATTTACCTGCGAGTGCGGGGAGTTGTGACGCGTATCACCGTACGGCCCCGGGAATCGTCACTGTCAGCTGAGCGTCACTTGGCGGTTGGTGAGCCCGCCGCGGGCCCGCCTCTCCTCGGCGGTGAGCGGAGCGTCCGAAGCGAGCGCCGCGGTCAGCCGCTCGGCGAGCTCGGCCGCGGGCTTCTCGCACTCAGCGGCCCCCATCGCACTGGGCAGGTCCCAGACCGGGACCATCAGCCCGTGTGCCCGGAAGGAGCCGACCAGCCGCGTCCCCTCGCCCAGCGACGAGGTGCCGGCGGCGTGCAGCCGGGCGAGCGCGTCGAGGAGCTGCTCCTCGGGGTGGGGCATGACCCAGCGCAGGTGGTTCTTCTCCGGGGTCTCGCACCAGTACGCGGCGTCCACGCCGGAGAGCCGCGACGTCGGGATCGCCGCCTCGTTCGCCCGCTCCAGGGACGCGGACACCTCGGGCGTGGCGTTCTCCGCGTCCGGAACCCAGAACTCGAAGCCGGAGTGGACCATGGGCTCGAACGCCGCGCCGGGGTCGAGCAGGTCCTGCAGCCGCGGACCTTCCGCCGGTGCGCGCCGGGCGGCCACGGGCGAACCCGGCACGGCGGCCAGTGCTCGCTGCAGCGTGTCCGCGAGGTCACGGCTGAGGTCACCGGACGGGGTGTCGTTCTGCAGCGCGAGCAGCACCGAACCGTCGTCGCGGCGGAGCGCCGGCCATGCCATCGGAAGGACGGTCGCGAGCGTCACCGAGGGCACGCCCTCGGGCAGCCCGCCCTTCAGCGTCAGCTCGACCGTGGCGGCGGGCACCAGCTCGCGCAGAGCGACCCAGTCGCACTCGCCGGCCAGCCCCTCGAAGGGCCGGTGGACGAGCTCGGTCACGGCCTGGGCGGCAGCGCGGCCGTGGCACGCCTTGTAGCGGCGGCCCGAACCGCACGGGCAGGGCTCGCGAGCCCCCACCACCGGGATCTCGCCATCCTTGAGCTGCTGCTTCCCGGCCTTGGTCTGAGGGCGCTTCTTGGCCATGGTGGGCTTTCTCCCGATTGCGACAGTGCGGTCTGGGCCGCGAGCCTAGCGGCCCGTGTCGCGTCCGGGGCACATGCGTCCGCGCGCCCGGCGGTTACGGGGGTACGGAGCGCCCGCGCGTATGCCCGTCGGCCTGGGCGCCTGTACATCCGCCCACCGATCCGTGTGCCGGTGCGGGTGCTCGTACCGCAGTCGTCGCACACTCTCCCGTGCCCGTAGCTGGGCGCGTGCCCGTAGCCGTGCCCGTACCTGTATCCGTGTCTGTGTGGGAACGTCAGCCCACGCCGTCGAAGCCGTCCGCGAAGCCCAGCCCGTCGAGCCCTGGCACACCCGGTACTCCCGGCACCCGACCGTGCCCCTCGCTCACGAGGACCCACACGGTGACTTCGCCGGAAACGCTGTCGCGTACGCCCCACTCCTCGGCGAGCGCGCTGATGATGTTGAGCCCGCGGCCACCGCGCGCCGTCACCGACGGTGTGGCCGGAATTGGTCGGGTCGGACCGCCTCCGTCCGTCACTTCGACGGTCAGCCCGCCCGTTCTGTCCACGCGCCATGCGGCGCGGATGTCGCCGTCACCCACATCCGTGTGTCGCCCCAGTGGCCTGCCGTGCCGACAGGCATTGCTGAGTAGTTCGGAAAGGATCAATACGGCATCGTCGACGACCGAATCCGGCACCCCGTAGCTGCGCAATTGCTCACGCATCCGGTGCCGCGCCTGACCCACGCCCGCAGGGCCATGGGGTACGGCCATGCTCGACGACGTGGGCACTTCCTGTGCCACCACCAACGCCACCCCCGAGACCTCCTTTGCCCCACGCCACGGAGTGGATGCCCCCCTGGGCTGGACCGGAAACCGGCCAATCGCCTGCCAGTGACGCACTCGTAACGATCGAATACGATTCGAATGCGCCGGTGTACTCCGTGTAACTGATGTTAAGAGCGTCCCAGTTGTGACAGAACCTGCTTCGGGCGGTTCGTGATGATTGCCTCGACTCCTAGGTCGATGCAGAGCTCCACGTCCTCCGGTTCGTCGACCGTCCAGACGTGTGCGCGATGGCCCGCACGGTGCAGGCGCTCGATGTAGCCGGGGTGACTGCGTACGATCCGCATCCCCGGACCGGCGATCCGTGCCCCCGCCGGCAGTCGTCCGTCACGCAGGCGTGGCGAGACGAACTGCATCAGATAGACGGTGGGCAGGGTGGGCGACGCGACCTGGATGCGGTGCAGGGAGCGTGCCGAGAAGCTCATGATCCGCACCGGTGACGGGCCGTCGGCCGGCGGCGCGTCGAGTTCGAAGCGCTTCAGCAGGTGCAGCAGCCGCTCCTCGACCTGGCCCGCCCAGCGGGTGGGGTGCTTGGTTTCGATGGCCAGTTGGAGTGGGCGCCCGGCGGCCCGTGTGTCAGTGACCAGTTCGAGCAGCCGTTCCAGGGTGAGTACGGAGGTGAGTTCCCCCGGCACCGGATCCCAGTCCGGGGACTCCGACTCCTCGCGGTCCTTCCAGGAACCGAAGTCGAGGGCGGCGAGCGCGGAGAGTTCCAGTGCGGAGACGGCGCCGCGGCCGTTGGAGGTGCGGTTCACCCGGCGGTCGTGTACGCAGACGAGGTGACCGTCGGCGGTGAGCCGTACATCGCACTCCAGGGCATCGGCGCCGTCCTCGATCGCCTTCCGGTAGGCGGCCAGGGTGTGCTCGGGGGCGTCCTCGGACGCGCCCCGGTGGGCGATGACCTGGATGGGAGGGTGCGTGGATTGCTGCCGTGCGTGGGTCACTGCGTCATGGTGTCACCGAGGAGGGAGTGCTGGGTACAGCTCGCGCCGCGACTCCGCGCGCCTCGCACCGGGGGTCCGTTTTGCCGGATGTAAAGATTGGCGTGCGGATGCACAGGTCCTGCTTACAGTGGCCTGACGTGTCGTGGGAAAAGCTGTCCCGGGACACGTACACAGCGGATCTCTTGCCGAAAAATGATGTGGAACCGAGGAGTAAAGAGCTGTGAGCACAGAGAACGAGGGCAACGAGGGCACTGCGGGCGAGGCCGTTCCGCCCGTTCCGTCCGTACCTCCAGTGCCGGCCGACGCTCCTCAGGGGCCGCCCGGGAGCACGCCCGCGTCCCCACAGGGACCCACGCCCGCTCCGGCGACGCACCCGGAGGCGTCTGACGCGGCGACCGCGCGGCAGCCGTCCGCCCCGATGGGCGAACCGGCCGACACGACTGAGCACACGGCTCCCCTTCCGGCCGCGCCTCCCCCTCCCCCCGGGTTCCAGTCGGCCGCCGAAGCCAACTGGCCCCCGCCCCCTCCCGTCGTCCCCGCGTACGGGCACCACGGCGCCGAGCCCGGCGGTCCGGTCTGGGGTGCCCCGGCTCAGCTCCACTCCCCCGAAGGCCCGCGTAAGCCGGGCATGGGCGGCGCCCTGGTGGCCGCGGTGGTGGCGGCGGCGCTGGTCGCCGGTGGTATCGGCGGCGCACTCGGCTACTGGGCGGCCGACCGGAACGGCGGCAACGGCTCGACCACGGTCTCGGCGTCGGCCGATCCGCAGGACCTCAAGCGCGATCCCGGCACGGTCGCGGGCGTGGCCGCCAAGGCGCTGCCCAGCGTGGTCACCATCGACGCGCAGGGCGGTGACGGCGAGGGCGGTACGGGCACCGGCTTCGTGTACGACAAGGAAGGCCACATCCTCACGAACAACCACGTGGTGGCCTCCGCGGCGGACAGCGGCCAGCTCACGGCGACGTTCTCCAACGGCAAGAAGTACGACGCCGAGGTGGTCGGCCGGGCGCAGGGCTACGACGTCGCCGTTCTGAAGCTGAAGAACCCGCCGTCGGGGCTCGCCCCGCTGTCCCTCGGCAACTCGGACCGGGTCGCGGTCGGCGATTCGACGATCGCGATCGGCGCCCCGTTCGGTCTGTCCAACACGGTGACCACGGGCATCATCAGCGCCAAGAACCGGCCGGTCGCCTCCGGTGACGGTTCCGGTGGCAGCAACTCGTACATGAGCGCCCTGCAGACCGACGCCTCGATCAACCCGGGCAACTCCGGTGGCCCGCTGCTCGATTCGCGCGGCGCGGTCATCGGCATCAACTCCGCCATCCAGTCGGCCGGCAGCAGCGTCGGCCAGACCCAGGCGGGCTCCATCGGCCTCGGCTTCGCGATTCCGATCAACCAGGCGACGAACGTCGCCCAGCAGCTGATCAAGACCGGCCAGCCGGTCTACCCGGTGATCGGTGCCACGGTCATGATGGACGGCAGGACCGGCGGCGCGGTCATCTCCGACCAGGGCGCGGGCGGTACGACAGCCGTGTCGAAGGACGGCCCCGCGGCCAGGGCCGGTCTCCGGGCGGGCGATGTCATCACGAAGTTCAACGACACCGTGATCGACAGCGGGCCCACCCTGATCGGTGAGATCTGGACCCACAAGCCCGGCGACCGGGTGACCGTGACCTACAAGCGCGACGGCAGGACGGCAACGACCGAAGTCACCCTGGGGGAGCGCAAGGGCGACAGCTGACCGGCTAGGCTGTCCTCGCGTCAACCCCGGTTCATGGACCGATGACGCGGGGTGGGTTGCCCGAGCGGCCTAAGGGAACGGTCTTGAAAACCGTCGTGGCAGCGATGTCACCGTGGGTTCAAATCCCACACCCACCGCAGGTGCAAGGCCCCTGACCAGGCGATACGGTCAGGGGCCTTTGCCGTGCCCGTTCCCTGCCAGGTACCGCTGTTCCCCCTGGTTTCCCGCTCTATCGGGCACGGAAGGGGCACGCGGGGGGCACTGCTCTGGAGCTGCCAGGGGTCGGCCCGCTATCGGTTGATCGGGATCTCGTAGACGATCTCGCAGTGCGCTGCGGGCACAACGATGTCCGCCGTCTCCACGGGTCGGCCCTGATCGCTGTAGTACGTCCGCCGAATGTGCGTCACGAGTGCGGCTTTCTGGATACCGAGTAGCGACGCTTCCTCGGCGGTCGCCTGCCGTGGCTCCGGCTGCTCCACGGCATGGCTGACGGTGACTCCGATCGCGGCCATGCGGTTCACGACACCTGCCCCGGCGTGCGGCCCTCCCTCGGGGAGGACGACGAGCGTGCCGCCGGTGACGTCGTCCACCGTCGACCCAGGCAGAGCCGAGCAGACGCGGCCCCTGGCGTCCAGGTCGTTCGTCCAGCAGGGCGCTCCACCTGGACGCCAGGAACCACGCCTGCTCCACGGTGTGTGGGTCGACGGCGGACGGGAAGGGAGCTGGGGAGAGTGGTGGGCTCGGCCAGGTCCGCGAGCACCTGCACGAGTCGTCGGCGTCGATCCGAGGGCAGGTGCAGAAGCAGCCAGCCACGCTCTCCGTCATTTTCACCGCGGAGTCGGGATCGGCTTCCTCGTCCCCGCAGCCCTCCAGCCCCCACACGGCATCGACGAGCGGACCGGTGAGTGCCGGCACGGGCGGATCCCTGAGTGCCCAACTGCGTGACAGCGCCCACGGACAGCGGCGGACACCCGCGAACGCCGCCCATGGACGGTCGCGATAGATGAGAAGTGCCCTGGCCCAAGGTGCTTGCCCGAGTTCGCTTCAGGGCGAAGGGGGCGAAGGGGTGACCATGCCCAGTCCGTGGGCTCATCGGGTGTTCTCGGCTCTGGTGGTGGGTGTCGGGTGGTGGTTGGGCGTGTGCCGTTGGCAGTGTGCCTCAGTGTCGTCCAGCCCGCCTGGGTGGCACCGCTCGAGCGGCCCTCTCGGGGCCTTGCGAGGATCGGAGAGACGATGATGTCAGGGCAGACGACCGGCGCGATGCGGGGCAGGTTCGCCCTGCTCGTGGCGGTGGTGATGACCGGGGTGGTTCTGGGGCTGTTCCCGGGGGCCGGGACCGCAGAGGCCGCAACCGCGACCTTCGCACCGAAAGTCGACTACCCCACCGGCGTCGGCCCTGACGGGGTGGCAGTGGGTGACTTCAATGGCGACGGCTTCCGGGACATCGTCACCGCGAACTTCTCCGCAAGTACGGCGTCGGTGCTCTTGAACAATGGTGACGGCACGTTCGCCGCCAAGACCGACTACCCCACCGGCGCCGGCCCTGACGGGGTGGCAGTGGGTGACTTCAACGGTGACGGCTTCCCGGACATCGTCACCGCGAACGCCAACGCAAATACGGCGTCGGTGCTCTTGAACAATGGTGACGGCACGTTCGCCGCCAAGACCGACTACCCCACCGGCTCCAGCCCTGCCGCGGTGGCGGTGGGTGACTTCAACGGTGACGGCTTCCCGGACATCGTCACCGCGAACTTCTCCGCAAGTACGGCGTCGGTGCTCTTGAACAATGGTGACGGCACGTTCGCCGCCAAGACCGACTACCCCACCGC